>JBGVAQ010000457.1:0-7035 GCA_045224775.1 Acutalibacteraceae bacterium
TACGCAGATAAATATTTACATAAAGAAAATAAGAAGAGATAAAAAAGGTGTCGGATTGCAATTAGTGAAGCATTATTGAGGAGGTTATATTGATGAAAACAAATATTGTAAAAAACATAAATAGAGTATTAATGGGTATTATTGTTGTGTGTTTGCTTCTCTCGCCAATAAATGGTTTTGCAGCAACAAATGATGATTTACAAACAGAGGACATGATCTCGACATCAGATAGCGAAGTTGTTGCTGATCAAAACAACGAAATGAGCGGCGATTTAGAGTACGATAAGTCAGAAAATATTGAAGAAATGGATGTTGTTTTAGAAGGAGATGTTACTTCAACCGAAAGGTCTGCAGAGAAAGCAAGTTGGACAAACCTTATGAAAAAAACAGTTAAAGGAAGTAGTAATTTCAAAAGCTCGTGGAGCAAAACAGCGAATCCATCATACAGTACTGTAAATTATGGATACTCTTCCACAGCGGGTATAAAGACTTATTACACAGATACATGGTCAAGATA
Source organism: Acutalibacteraceae bacterium (assembly GCA_045224775.1). GTDB lineage: Bacteria > Bacillota > Clostridia > Oscillospirales > Acutalibacteraceae > UBA1213. The sequence goes on from JBGVAQ010000457.1 coordinate 518, forward strand.
TAAACATCGTTCAATCACTAAGTGTTGTAACAGCGATGGAACTGTTAAAAAGTCAAAAACAACATCTGCGCAGTCTGCATATCACTGGATTGCTGCGGATATTACAACAGCAACGAAGTACACATATGTAATTTATCAGGCACAGAAAACAGGTGCATTACAGTGATTAAAGTTAAGTTGAAAAAATGCAAAAAAACTTTTATATTTGTAGCTCTTACTTTACCAATTGTGCTGTATTCGGCTCTTTGGATTATAAATACAAGTGGTTTTTCTCAGCAGGTTAGTGAGTATGAACAAGCGTCTCATAACGCTTGGTACAAACTAGAAGACAACTACATTTATACGTTAACTATACCAACTTATCCATCAATGAAGGGGTGTTATGTTATATCAGATGAAAATGACACGGTCAGTATCTTTATTTGGAAAACATTATTTTTAGATTCTTATGAGGTAGGGCTGGAGGTTTTTGATGAAACAACAGGTGTTTCTTATCAATTTATGACAGACTTGAAGTTCAATCCGGAAGAAAAATCTATGGAATGCTTTTCAGATGAAGAAAAAGAAAAGATATTAAGTTTGCTAAAAAAGAATGAAAGGATTATTCAGCTTGAAAAACAACTTATCATGAAGGAATGGGGTATATGAACAAAAAAAGCATATATATTGTAGCACTTGTTTCCATTGGATTACTTTTTATATATACCACTTATAGTGTTTATGCGATTAATTTTTGGACACACTTCCCGGAGTCCGAAAAACTGAATGAAAACGAACTTATAAGATCAAGTGATGTGCGTGGTGATATTGCGAAAGCAGCAAGGGAATATAACGTTGATTTCTTTGTATACAGGAATCAGGGGAACGCATCAACAGAGACCAACATACAAATATACGCAACCAGCGGAGCCTGCAGTGACTTAAAGAGAAAACAAATAGAAAGCTGTGATTACAGTAATCCAGTGACAGGTAACATAAAAATCACGGTTTTACCAGTTGAAAACATTGATAAAAACATAGATGTTGCTGAGATTTTTTACACGGGAAATGATGTCCAGGATGAAAATATCCAAGAGTTTAGCAAATATCTTAGCAAAAGATACGGATTTAGTCCAGCAACAGAGCAGCATCCTGATATCGGTTTAAGCTGCGTTGTTGCAGTCCTTTGGGGAATCATTTTTGGGGTGCTTTTGTCATTGTTTTACTATGATGTTATATGTTCACGTAAAGAAAATGCCGTTATAGTTTTACACGGTGGAAACATCATTAAGAAAAGCATAAAACTCATCATTAGTTATATAGCACCAATGTATGTCGTTATTGTGATTTACTGCATAATAGTATCATATATAGGAATACCACTATTTGGGATTAAATTATTGGTTTTTGCTGTAATAGGGTTTTCTTTGCTAATTTCATTAATGCAGTTAATCATGTCCCCGATAGATTTCAAAAGAGATTTGTCAAACGCTACAAACGTAAGAAAACTGATCAAAATGAATTGGGGATTGCGAATATCGACTACTTTTGTGTGCATAATTATTGTGACTATTGCGGGGACGGGAATGTTCCGCACTTTGGATTTGGAAAAGCAGCGTCCTTTTTATAAAGAACATGAACAATATAATTTTTATATGATTTATGATGAGGAAAATGAAAATCAAGGGGAAACTTTTTACAAAACATTTGCGGACAATGCGATTGGCTATCAAAAGTGTTTGTATAATGAGCCTGAACTATCAGAAAAATGCCCTATTGTGTTCGTAAACAGAAATGCGATAACTGAGATGGCATCGCATGATAAAAACCTTGCTGAAATTGTATCGAAGATAGCCGATTCAGAAAGTTATGTGTTGGTGAGCAGGGAATTGAACAAGAAAAAGTATTTGCCTTACATTGGCAGAAGTATCGAGTTTTTTGGTTTAAAAAGCAGCACAACAGAAATGATTGAATATGACTTTGATATATCTGTTATGCTGTTAGATGATATGCTGAATAATGATGACCCGGCACATTTGATGCAGCAAAATCCCGTGATTGTAGCGGTTGGAAATGCAAATATTCCATCTTCGATTATCCCGTTTTCATCAAGTAATGATACCATGTATAAGATTGATGATAATGAACTTAAGGAAGCCTGTAAAAAGCATGGCTGGGATTTTAACCACCTTAAAGAAACAAGCGTAAATGTATATGAAGGCTATACATTAAGATGCAATCAAATGAAAAGTGTATGTATAATAGGCATGTTCTTTTCTATTATGCTTCTGGTTACTCAGATTTTGGCCTCCCTTGCAATACTAAAACTGCAGTATAGAATTAATTCTGTAGAAATGGTGCTTATGAAAATTACAGGATACAATACTTACAAAAGAGTAAAAGCAATTATTAATAATACTATTGTTACAACTGCATTATGGGTATTGGCAGGAATTGTGTGGGCGATGAAAGAGAATCCCAGAGTAGGAATTATGCTTTGTCTTATTGGCATTGTTATTTTATTTATGGAAGTAACAATTACAATTACTAATTTGCGTAAAGCTGATGCAGAGAATATGGTCGACATATTAAAAGGAGGAGTGTTGTGATTGAAGGTGTGAATCTGCAAAAGTTATATGGTGATACTCAATTATTTAATGGGTTAAATTTTAAGATTGAGGATGGAGAATACGTTTGTTTTTCTGGGGCTAGTGGAACGGGAAAAAGCACGCTTCTGAATATGATTGGGCAAATAGAACCGATTAGTGATGGAACAATTTTATTTGACGGGAAGCAAATAAATGATAAAAAGTCGACAAAAGCATTTTTTGGAGAGCGTGTTGGTTTTGTTTTTCAGAATTTTGCATTGATAGACAATAAAACTGTGCGAGAAAATCTAGAACTCATTCCTTTAAAAAACAGAACAGGTCTTAGCATAAAAGATGCTTTAATGACGGTAGGATTGAAAGATAAGTTGAATTCAATGGTCTATACACTGTCCGGAGGAGAACAACAAAGAGTTGCGGTTGCGCGTTTGTTTTTAAAGAAGTGTGACATAATTCTTGCCGATGAGCCTACGGGATCATTAGATAAGAAGAATGCTGAAAAGGTAATGCAGTTGTTAGAATGTCTTAATTCAATGGGAAAGACTCTCATAGTTGTTACGCATGACTCGGATATAAAAAGACGTGCTCAAAGGGTGATAGAGTTAGGGTGAGGTGAAAGACTTTATAATCTTTGTTCCAGATGTTATCATCATTTGTCCAGCGATAATTATTGTCATAAAACAAAGAGCAAAATCAACTGCAAACTGATTTATCTTTGATAAAAACTGAATAAACGGATACATAAGCCGAAGGCAAAAATTAATGCCCTCGGCTTATTTATTGCCCAGAAAGGAGGTGAGGAACTGTGGCAGACGAACTTAATGTTGGCATTATCAAGGGTAGCGAAATTACTCCAAGAGAGATTGAATGGCTCTGGTATCCGTATATTCCTTTTGGCAAGCTGACACTTCTTCAGGGAGATCCGGGGGAAGGCAAAAGCACCTTTGCTCTTAATCTTGCAGCTCGGATTACCAGAGGTGGAAAGCTTTTTAACTCAGATGATGAACTTGAACCGATGAATGTCATATATCAGAATACTGAAGATGATCTTGATGATACGGTCATTCCACGCTTTATAAAAGCTGGTGGAGATATAGACCGTATCTTTTTTATTGACGAAAGCGACGAGCCTCTGACATTCGATGATGTTGATAAAATCGGTGAAGCAATCAGAAGATGTAATGCAAAGCTGGTCATATTTGATCCATTGGTTTCATATATCGGAAGCGATGTTTCAATGAATCAGGCTAACGAAGTCAGAGCAAAATTCAATCAGCTTATCCGCATAGCCAAGGAAACAAAGTGTGCCGTTCTTGTTATCGGACACATCAATAAAATGCAAGGAACTAAAGCACTTTATCGCTCAGTTGGTTCTATTGATGTAGTCGGTGCAGCGAGAAGCTGCCTTGTAATCGGCACATATGGAAGTGAACCTGGCAGCAGAATCATGGCTGTGCAGAAGTGCAATCTTGCTGAGAAAGGAGCTTCAATTCAGTTTGAAATATCCGATGGTAGAGTGGAATTTCTTGATGTAATTGAGCTTTCAGCAGATGAACTTCTGGGTTCTTTTTCTTGCTCAGCGGGTAATAAAGCAAACAGTAAAGGCGACAGAGCCAGAGAATGTTTGCTTACTTTTCTGAGCGATGGAGCGAAGAGTCAGCAGGAAGTCATGGACAAAATGCGTGAGCTTGGTATCGGCAGACGAACTGCTGAGAACGCTAAGGCAGACCTGGGAGTGCTTTCAGAAAAGTGCGGAACGCATTGGTTTTGGAAGCTCCCGCTGTCTTAGCGGGAAGAACGCAACATTACACATAGTGACAGGGGTATCCCCTGTTCACTTTGCGGTGTTGCTTCTTCCAAAGGGAGTCCAGAGGGAACGGCTGGCCCACAACCTATTCATAGGTGTAGTGGGTTACACTGCTTTTCCTCGAGATAGGATAATTCTTTCGGGCATGGAACAAGAATTACTCCTATCTTTTCGGAGCAGTTTCAAGTCCGCAAAATGCTGCGAAAAATGTGGCAGAGAATCTGCCGAGGGAAAGCTGTGTATAAAGACTAGCAGAGACCAGCTATATATGTTTACAAGATGGAGAAAGCCGGCATGCCGACAAGGTACAATGTGGCGCGTCAGGCAATCGATGAATCCGTCGCTCTCAGCCTGACTATCGAGGAATTCAAGTCGGAACTCAGAAAGCGCGGTTACAATTACAGGTTCGATCCGCAGCGCAAGTACTGGACTGTCACGCCACCGGGGTGGAAGAAGGCTATCCGTATCCATCAGCTTGGTGAGAACTACACCCGTGAGGCTATCGAGCGGCGAATCTATGAGAATGATCCGTCAGTCAGGCAACAACGACTCCGGCAGAATTACAAAATGCCGAATCACTACAACCTCCGCCGGCGCATCGACCGCATCATGGGACGGAGCGGCCTTGAGAAGCTTTATCTCCGTTACTGCTACGAACTGGGTTATCTTCCGAAGTACCGACAGAATCCGACAAAGCTTCATATACTGCTGAAGGAAGATCTTCTGAAGTGCGATCAGTACTCTGAGCAGGCAAAGCTGCTCTGCAAGTACCATGTGAACACTGACGAGGATCTTTCGCTGCTAATGGAGAAGATCGAAGCGAAGATGACTGACCTGCTGGCAGATAGAAACGATATGCGCAACAGGGCGAGACGTGATCTGCCTGAGAGTGAGAAGGCTGCGGCGAGGGAGAAGGCGATGGAACTGACGACGGAGATCCGAGAACTCAGAAGAGAACTGAAAGTCTGCATCCAGGTGCAGGAGCGTTCCGCTCATGTCAGAGAGAATCTTGAGATTATTGACAGAGACCGTCAGCGTGAGAAGGAGAGATAGTGCAAAAACTTCAGATAGCTCGCGATTTGAAAGACGGAATGCCTGAGGTCGATAAACATATCGCTTTCGATAAAAAAGTCGCTTACAGAGGCAAAAATGTCAAAAATCGTACGCTGAGAAGGCGGTTTTTTGAGGGGAGGTGAGACCGGCACAGAGGTATACGAAAAAGTTCAAGGAAGAGTGGGCGTTCTTTCTTAATAAGTGCGGCAAGCTTGAATATGCGGAGAAGTGCAAACTGTGTGAGCATGACTGCAAGCAGAGCTTCCGTGCCGTAGTAATGTACTGCCCGCATTACCTGTACAAAGACAGGAAGAGGAAGGAGGAATCAAAGAAATGAATCCGGGAGGAGATGCAGCTGAACAGGTCGTGAGACTGTCACTTGAAGGAGTGGAGGTCGCGGCTAAGATATCAGGAGCGGGCGCTAAGAACATAGAGCTTCTTTTGTATGCGACTCTCAAGCAGGAACAGAAGACGAAGGGGAAGGCGAGGCTGACGAGCATGCTAAAGTCCGGCAAGGAGCTCAAGGTCTACACGATCACCAACAAGGATCTGGCGAAGTTCTCGCAGGAGGCGAAGCGCTACGGCGTGCTCTATTGTGTGCTGAAGGACAGAAAGAACACTGATCCGAATGCAGCGGTGGATGTCATTGCAAGAGCTGAGGATGCGAGCAAGATCCAGAGGATCACGGAGCGCTTCAAGCTGGCGACAGTCAACCGTGCAGATGTGTCACTGGAGATCCAGAAGGACAAAGAGAAATTGTTCCCAAAGGATAAATCAGTGAAGGAGGCACTCAGAGGCGGGCAGGCCGGCGATCAGAGCAGGGCGACCGCGCCTGAGAGCATGCCGGTCATAGATGAGAGCATGCAGCCTGACCCAGAGCGAGGTCTTCCGCCTGCATATGATGATGAGCCGAGAGAGGGGCTGCGAATCATGGGCGGACCTAAGAAGGAAGAGCCGCAGGTAAACCCCTCTTTGGCAAAGACAGGCCGAGACCCTCTGTCAGAGCCAAGCTCAACGCAAGCAAGCCCGTCAAATGGCTTCCCTGGGAAAACTGAAAGGTCGTCAGTCAGAGA
>JBGVAQ010000458.1:0-2807 GCA_045224775.1 Acutalibacteraceae bacterium
TTTCGAGGATATCAGTTATATCATGGCGAAGCATGCGGATCCGCAGGGAGTTCCGGATACGCCGGATGAGTGGCTGGATCAGTTCGGCACAGTTTCCATCTATCAGGTGCTGCCGGAGATCATTGAGCTCTGGGGTTTGAATGTGCAGACGCAGGTGGAAAGAAAAATAAACTTCGAGCGACTGACCGGGAAATGACAACGCCGCTCTTGCTGTTAAGGGCGGTGCAGCTTGGTGTGCATATCAGTGAGATGGATCTGCTGACCATCGGAGAGATCAATGATATGTATACGGAGATGCAGAGGGATGAGCAGCAAGGTGAATTTTGTTATGTCGGAACGCAGGAGGACATGGATAAATTTTGATTGATATTTACAGGCGAGAATGATATAATATAAGCCAAATCGAAATGAAGGGCACACATAACGTGTGAGGGTGTAGGAATGATTATTAGATAATTTGATTTGGTAAATGCAAACGGAAGAATAAGACCTGCAAGGGTCTGTTTGTATATGCCGAATTAGATTATCGTATCATTCTAAAGCCGCCATTGATTCTTGTTCATGGTGTGTGCGTTCGGCATATAGTCGTGTTTAGTTTGTACGCTTAATCTGTCTTCGGCATGGAGACAGATTTTTTAATGCGGGCAGTAAGGAGGACTATATGTTTCAGATAAAAGGACTGAACATTTCACATAAGCGTGATCTCAGAAATATGTTAGAGGATTTCTCACTTGTCTTAAATCCGGGTGATAAAGCTGTTATCATTGGAGAAGAAGGTAATGGAAAGAGCACATTGCTCCGATGGATGTATGACCCAGATGCGGTAGGGGATTACATCGAGGCACATGGCGAGCGGATTGTTTCGAGTGAGAGGCTTGGGTATTTGCCGCAGGAGCTTTCCAAAGAGGATAAAAAGAAAACAGTTTATGAATTCTTTTCCGAATCGGAGATGTTTTATCTCAAGACACCAGGAGAGCTTGCCCAGTTATCGGCTGAGATGCAGATTGATAAGGATTGCTATTACAGCGATCAGTTGATGGAATCGCTGTCGGGTGGCGAGAAAATTAAAATTCAGATGTTGAAACTCTTAATACAGGAGCCGACTGTCCTGCTGTTGGATGAACCGTCAAATGACATTGATATTGAGACGCTTGAATGGCTGGAGAAATTTATATCTGATGCAAAGGAAGCGATCCTGTTTGTATCACATGACGAGCTGCTGATTGAACACACCGCGAATATGGTGATTCATATAGAACAGCTGAAAAGAAAGCGTGTATGCCGTCACACGGTCATCAGAATGCCCTATACCCAGTATGTAGCATATCGGAATTCAAATATGCGAAACCAGGCGGCTCTTGCTGTGAGCCAAAGGAAAGAACAGAAAATCAAGGATGAAAAGCTAAGGAGGATTCAGCAAAAGGTTGAGCATGACCAGGCATCCGTTACCAGACAGGATCCGCATAGCGGACGGCTTTTGAAGAAAAAGATGCATGTAGTAAAAGCAATGGAACACCGCTTTGAACGGGAAAAGCAGAATATGGCAGAAATGCCGGAAAGCGAGTCGGCAATGTTTCTCAAAATGGGAAGCGAAAAATCCGCCGTGCCTTCTGGAAAAACGGTCATAGATTTTTCCCTTCCATTCCTTATGTGTCCGGATGGATCTCGTGCTTTGTCTACTAATATTCACCTTTTCCTTCGTGGTGATGAAAAGATATGCATCACAGGAAAAAATGGGTGTGGGAAAACAACGTTAATAAGGGAAATAGCTAAGGAACTGTTACCGAGGGACGATATCAGGGCAGAGTATATGCCTCAAAATTATCTGGATTTGCTGGATGAAAACCAAAGCCCTGTGGATTTTCTTGCTCCTGGCGGGAAAAAGGAGGATACCACCAGGGTTCGCACTTATCTTGGATCTATGAAATATACTGCGGAAGAAATGGATCATTGCATCGCAGATTTGTCTGGAGGTCAAAAGGCCAAAATACTGTTGCTCAAAATGAGCCTGTCGGATGCAAATGTATTGATCCTTGACGAACCGACGAGAAACTTTTCGCCTCTGTCTGGACCCGTGATCAGGAATTTGCTGCATACTTTTCCGGGAGCTATCATAAGTGTTTCCCATGACAGAAAATATATTGAAGAAGTTTGTGACAAAACCTATGTTTTGACGGAGTATGGGTTGACTCCGGGAATAAGATGAAACCTAGACCTAAATTTAAGCAAGAAAGCATCGGCTGATCAATCACATCCGCCGGTGCTTTCTTTTTACCCGAAAAAATGAAGGAGGGGATCGGATGGCTGGCAGAATCCAGGGTATTACCGTTGAGATCGGCGGCGATACTACCAAACTACAAACTGCCTTAAAGGGCGTAAATACAGAGATCAGGAATACGCAGAGCCAGCTGAAAGATGTCGATAAGCTCCTGAAACTGGATCCGGGGAATACGGAACTGCTTGCCCAGAAGCACAGGCTACTGGGGGATGCTGTCAAGGAAACGAAGGAAAAGCTGGAGACCTTGAAGACGGCGGCGGAACAGGCTGAGCAGGCGTTAAAGGAACGTGCGATCACGCAGGATCAGTATGACGGCCTGCAGCGTGAAATCGTTGAAACAGAACAGAAGCTGAAGTCCTTGGAGGAACAGGCGAAGCAGTCAGGAACGGCTTTGCAGAATATCGCCGCTAAGGGCGAGAAGCTGAAGACGGTTGGTGACAATATCAGCAATGTCGGAACAAAGCTTCTTCCGGTTACGGCGGGTGTTGTTGGGCTTGGTACGGCGGCGGTGAAAACTGCCGCTGATTTT
>JBGVAQ010000459.1:0-2438 GCA_045224775.1 Acutalibacteraceae bacterium
AAAAAAATTCTGAAAAAACTGCCCAAAGAGCTTTCAATCGATTCTGATATCCTTAGTATCTCAGACGAAAATGACAGAGAAGAAGTAGAGGAAGCTATTTCGGATTATCTTTCCGATACATATGGTTTTTGTCATTATGGTTTTAATTTTGAAAAGGAGAATTAATATGAAGTATGATGTTAAAATAACTGAAATCAGTATAAGACATGTAATAGTAGAAGCCGACAGTCAGTGGGAAGCAGAAGAAATTGCAGAAGATCGTTGGAATTCCGGGGATCAGGATTATATCCTAACATCCGAAGATTTCGTAGAGGCACAGTTCGATGCTGTTGTGAAGGAGACTTGAATATGACTGGTTTTAAGTATTTTCAGCGTGTTGTCAAAGGGAAAGGTGATATCTGGAGTTCTAATGATGTGTATTTCTCTCAGACAAGAGACACATACCAGGCTGCATATTTGCCGAAGCATCCGGAGAAATCTGATAAAGACAAAACAATAACATGTAATCATGTGAAAGGGAGATCAAAATGAGAGTAGATTATAAGAAAAAGACGGAGATCAAAGAAATTACAACTCAGGTCAAGGTGTTCATTGCTTTTGACGGCACAGAGTTTGAGGACAGGTACGAATGCGAAAAATACGAAACTAAACAGCGCAACTTACTGCGTCAGGATATAGAAAAATGTTGTGAAGCTGACGGTTATCCGGGTTTTGACGGAAACGACCATAGTGATGAAAACTTCTATTGCTGGGTCAAACCTAAAAACGAGGAAGAGATAGAAAAGTTAAATCAATGTTACATCGATCTTGATTTGACCGTAAGCGACATTGACCAGTGGATCGGTATCGAATATGACGATGACCATAAGTGCTGCAGTATTTCTTATCTTGATAGCTGTATCAATTATGCAAAAAAACTGCTTGAAAAGTTCGGGTTAACGATGGAAATAAAATCAAAAAAAGAATCTGAAGCCAAAGCACTTGGAGATAGGGTTACAACACTCCCTATAGGTAACGGATACCTTGATATTCGTGCAAGTGTAGATCCGGATTATCCCGGACTTGATGTGGAATTCATACCTGACAACGAAACAGACGGGACATATCGTACCCGGCCAAGGGTTCTCATTGAACGGCCTAATGGAGAAGGACTAAGAGTTCTTGTCTGGGCTGATCCTCGTTCAGAAGATTATTCAGATGAGATAGAATTTGGGGAGGATTTTTAATGGGACAAACATATAACGTAACGGCAAGATTAAAGCCGATAAACGAAAAGGCAGCAATCGAAACAATTCAGGACTTCATAGCAAAAAATGAGGGCAAAAAAGCCTGTTTCAAAGTTGAGGAATATCGTGATAAAGGCATCTCGACAGATAACTTTGAAGGACTTATTCATATGCTTCTGTCAAAGCAATACTATTGGCATAAAGACTATGACTACGAAGCAACATTCGACGGCTCCTATGGTTGGTACGGAATCCTTATTGATGTTTTTGAGCTCATAGCTCCATTCCTTACTGAAGACTCTTACATGTACATAGATGGAGATGAGTGTTCTTGCGAACTGTCAATCAATAACGGCAAAATGGTGTTTGCTGATACTACACCCGAAGATGATGATTAAGTATCTATTCAAGGCTCACTGATATATTCAGTGGGCCTTTTCCATGCAAAAAGCCCGACTGAGTTCATCCGAGCTTTTCTGTTCTTATACCTTTTGTTTCTCTACTACTTTATATGCCTTTCCACCTACAAGTTCTTCTTCCCCATCTTCAGTTTCAACCCACTTATCTTTCCGGTAACTATTATCTGATGGTTTCCGCTGTTATTGAGGACTATCTTAAACAGTGCGGCTGGAGGGTCATAAAGGAAAAAATCTACTCGGATTTCTTCCATCAGGCATTCTTCAAAGACAATCATACTGTTTCCTTTTTTCAAGGTCACGGTGTTGAGAAACAAAACATCTATGCACTGCAGACCATTGCAGCTGTGCAAAATTTTCCGGTATTGCTTCTGGCTGAATACTTCAGCAAGTGAGTACAGGGCAGTCTGATTCAGGCTGCTCTTTTTCTTTCTGTCAAGCATAATAACTATAGATCTGTTATTACTTCTATGGAGTTTTAATAGGTACTATTTTTTAGGAGGTTGTTCGTATGGGCAACAATTTCACGTTTATTAAAGTAATGAAGGCTTACGGTTTCGACAATGGCAGAGCATACAGACCCGGTGATCTCTTGTTCTTTCATCCTGACTACGGTAACTGCTATTCTGATGGTAAGCCATTTCTGGGAAAAATTACTGTATCATATTATGATAAGGTGTCTGATGAATGGTATAGTAAAAAAATATCTATCCCGGAAAAAGTGATAGAAGCTCAAAAACATGCTCGGATCCCGGAAAAGATCACTTGCAAGCGAGTTCTGTATAATGAGGAAGAA
>JBGVAQ010000460.1:0-3233 GCA_045224775.1 Acutalibacteraceae bacterium
GCAAGCACATTCTGATGTGCAGCAAGTATATTACATTTGCTTGTATCAATATTCTGTGCTTCGATAAGTGCTCTTGCGGCTTCTTCATAGGACGTAATGTCATTTCTGTCCAGAACAGACTTATCTGACACTGCTTTAGGAAAGATATAAGGCATAAGCCAGAATGTAACATCACCGAGCGTTATATGCTGAATTTCACGGCTCACATCACCGGTTATGTAAATATTATGAGTTTTAAGAAGTCTGCTTACATGAGACAGACGTATTGCAGAATCATGGTTGCCTGGGATTACAAATACATACTTTCCTCTTTCAGCAAGACTTGTTATCAACGTGTCGAAAAGATGCATTGCTTCTGCGGAAGGAACTTTTCTGTCGTATATGTCACCGGCTATGATAACGGCATCAGGTTCATATTTATCTACCGCCTCAAGAAAACGCTTCGTCCAGAATTTCTGATCTGTTTCTGTCAACGATATATCAAAAAACAGCTTTCCGAAATGCAAATCACTTATATGAAAAAACTTCATTCAGAATCCTCCTTGTCAATAGCTTTTTTCACAGAATTTTGTAATTATTATAAACTGTTTTGTCTGATATTTCAACAAATATTAAAGCAAAAAGTCTGATAATTTTGTCAAGACGGTCTGATTCTATGGGATTGTTTTAGCTGCGCAGATGTGGTTGTTTAAAATCGGCTTTCATAGATAAGCATAAGATTATTCTGTCTGATATTGTTTCTCTCATTTTTATATCACATTTGACACATTTGTGACAATGTGGTATATTTAGGATAAGATGAAATTTTTAAAAAGCATCGGATGATAAAATTAATGAAGGGGAAATATGCTATGAAAAAGACAACCGCATTGTTTTGCGTTTTTTCTATTCTGTTGACTATGGGTATGGCCGGCTGCGGCAAGGAAACCTCAGAGAAAAGTAAGGGAGAATCATCTGCACAAAGTCAGTCTGTATCTGCTTCGTCGGAAAGCAGCACAGATGCCTCCTCTGAAAACACAAGTATATCCGGTTCAACAGAAAAGTCAGAAGAGAAAAGTCAGGTGTCTGCAGAAACTTCTGAGAGATCTGCTGCCGCATCTTCAGAAAAGTCAGCAGAGAAAAGTCAGATGTCTTCAGAAACTTCTGAGAGATCTGCTGAAGTATCTTCAGAAGAATCTTCTGAGAAAGTATCAGACAATAAACAAGAAAGTCCTGCAGAGGAAAGCAATCCTGTGTCAGCAGGGGATTTCACATATATTACTGACAATAACGGCAATATAACCATGATACACTACAACGGCAAGGCATCTGCACCGGAAATTCCTTCCACGTTAGACGGAAAGCCGGTAACTGCGATTGGTGAAAGCTGTTTTGCGGGCAATTTTATGATTGAGGATATCTCTATACCGGAAGGCGTTACCGAAATCGGCGATTATGCCTTTGAATGTTGTTCCCACCTGGAAAAACTGAAAATGCCTGAGTCGCTGAAAGTCATCGGTGAAGGTGCTTTTTCGGGCTGCAAAAAAATGACAGACATTGATTTGCCGGATAATGTTGAGGTAATCAAAAAGGGTGCTTTCCTGTATTGCGTTAAATTAACGAATCTGTCACTGCCGACAGATCTGAATGAAATAGGTAATTTTGCCTTTGCCCGTTGCAGTAGCCTGAAAAAAGTAACTTTCCGTGGTTCAGGCGTAAAAGATCTGCCGGACAGATTGTTCTATTACTGCAAAAAACTTTCCGAAGTCAATATACAGCATACACTAAACTCTATCGGAAAAAGGACATTTGCCGGATGTAAAGCAATGGAAAGCATTTCTTTGTCGGGAGAATTACAGTCGATAGGCGATTTTGCTTTTGAAAACTGTGATTCCTTATCATCGGTCTCCATTCAGGCAGCTCATGTATCTGAAACTGCATATAATGGATGCTATAATTTGCCCCAGGATATGCTTCCCCCTCCTGAACCTGACAGTGACACTAACACTAATTCCGGTCACACATCATATAATATCGAAAAACCGGATAAGCTTGGTTCGATTGCGGGTGACAGCAGCCTGTTTGATGAGGAAAAATACAGTCATTTCCGTGAGATCAGCAATGATGAATTCAGCGAATGGAGTCAGCGTTATATTGAGTTCTGCCGTGAAAACGATCTGCCTGTGACAATGGAAGAAATGTTCTATACGATGCTTTACAAAGGAGAAACCGAGTATCACTATATACCGATGGCTGCGGTTGAAAGTCACGATCCGGTTCAGACAGCCGATGCAGTCCAAAATTTCGGTGATGATTTTGAGGAAATGTATCTTATGATAAATCACGGTTTGTATACTGAGCTGAAGCGCGGCAAAATGTGTGACGATCTGGTGTTGTACAGCGGTGTATATGACAGCCAGCTGAGAGCTGCCGCAGGTACAGATGAAACTCCGACTCCGGAACAGCTCAGAGATGCCATCGGCAAAACATTTACTGATCCTATCATGATCAGTACAAGTACTGATATAAATATTTCCAGCGGATTCTCAAGCACAATTTTTATCATTTATGCTTCCAAGGAAAAAATCAATGAGCTTGGTGCTGTCAGCATTGACAGTATCAGTCACAGTAATGAGAAAGAAGTGCTGATGAGCAAGAATGCAACGTATCGGATTCTGGATGTTGGTACTATGGAATTAACGGATTCCAATGAGAAAAAAATCTATCGCAATTATGTTAAAGTAGAATTGATCTGATTGGTTGGGCAGCAGTCAGACAGATCGGTTAAAAAGCCGCCATAGCTGTGCTGCTATTGCGGCTTTAAGATTTTATACGGACATGGTACGGCACAGATACCAGTTCTTTTTCGGAAGGTGTAAAACCATAAACATAGTTATCAGGATTTTTTCATTTCCAATAATTACAGATATGTAGTACAAATAATTTATAATTGAGAAAAAGGTGGTAAATAACCACGAAAAAAATTATACTACTGTTAACATTGGCGGTTATTATGCTTTTGGCAGGATGTTCTTCTGCAGATCGGAGCGCAGACAAGGAATCATCACATTCAAAACAGGTTAAAGATGATGAAAGTATAGTAAGCAGTCAGGTTGAATCTGATGATGAAAGTATAGTGAGAAGCTACACAATGATCAGTCAGGATGAAGCCAAAGAAATGATGAAGAAAAGTGACGGTCATATTATCGTTGATGTTCGCAGGCAGGACGAATATGACAGCGGTCATATTCCGG
>JBGVAQ010000461.1:0-2864 GCA_045224775.1 Acutalibacteraceae bacterium
ACTGCGCCGTAGTAGTCGGGAGTTTTGGTGAAGCTGTGCTCGCCCAGGTCTGCGGCAACTACTCTGTCCATAAGGTAGTTGGTGAGCTGACGGTAGCCGTTCTCGTTGTTGTTGGAGGTGCGCTGACCCTTAAGATAGCGGAGCATCTCGTCAAAGTTCGCCTGCATTGTGCTGACGTTGCACTTGGGGTCTGCGAGTATCTCTTTGTATGCCTTGTATGTGGTGTTGTTTATCTTGTCGCTGCCGTCGCAGGTGATGTTTTCCTTGTTCTCGTCGATGCGCTTGATCGCGTGAGCAAAATCAGCGGCGACTGTGTCAGCCTGTATTCTGAAATCCTTGGTGTCGATGTTGCTGTTGATCGCCTTAAGCTGATTCATCTGCTGTGTGTGGTAGTTGGCTGTCTGAGTTGAAAGCTCCTTGACCTCTTCCATGACCTTGTTGATCTCTGCCTTGATCTCTTCGGTGCTCTTGTCGATCCTGTCGATGATGTCCTGATTGGAAGGACCCTCGTCTTCGATTCCGAGTACCATGTTCAGGATGGGGGAAAGACCCATCTTGGAAAGCTCGGGGCCTGCAAGCTTCATCACGCTGTCCTTAGCGTAGCCGAATGACTGGCCTGCCATATACTTAAGGACGGTTCCCACCATTGCGGGTGGTGCTGCTGCCGATGCAGTGGTTACTGTCATTGCGCTTACAGAGAAAATTGTAACGGCGGATAATGCTGCTGCGAGTATCCTTGTTCTGATTTTGCTTGTCTTTTTCATAGTGATCGCTCCTTTTCAGTTTTGTATGTTCGGTGGTTATCCTTGATCTGTCTTAAGTATATCAGACCGACCTTTGCAGATTCTTTGCAGAAACTCCGGTTTTTTAAAAATTTTTTAATTTATTTTTTCTGAGTTGCTTTGTGTTTCTGTTGTGTCTTGAGTATATCAGAGCGACCTTTGCAACTTCTTTGCACCGGCAAGCTTCCGGTCCCGAATTCGCGTTCAGGTTCTTTCTGATTTGATACTACTGTGCCGCGGAAAACAATCTTTTCTGATTTGCGTTTTGTGTTTTCCTTTGCTGTGTCTAAAGTATATCAAACCGAACTTTGCAACTTCTTTGCAGGATCATGTGCTTCCGGAAAATTTTTTCTTTTCATTTTATGCCGTATGAGATATAATGAAAACAGATCAACGAAAAGGAGCGTGGATATGCAGAAGGTTCTTGGAGGCAGAATATGGATCGCTGTGATCGTTGTTTTGATGGTGACAGTTTTCGGTTGGATGATCGTTCAGATGTATCCATACTTTTTCAGACCCATGACCACTATAGATACATCTTATATAATTGACGGCGAATACTCTGTGGACGGCGGGGAATGGAGAAAGACAGATCCGTCGGAGCGTATTGACCATTTTCATCATATCGTGTTCCGAGGAAAGCCTGTAGAAGATGCCGCCGTCTATTCCAAATTGACAATTTATTCAAAGGATGTATGGTATCAGTTTAGACTCGGAGACTATGATCTGATGAACTACACATCTTTTGTTCCCGATCCTGAAATTCAAGACCTGTCGCCGAAGGAAAAAATACCGGAAACGCCCGGATATTGGGTCGCAACTTTTGATTTTGATAACCTTTTGCCGGAGGAAATAAACGGCGATATTCCGTTTACGCTTGAAATAGATTATCCCTATGAACGATCCGCCGACTTTTCGGACTGTGTATTTTTTACACTCGGAATGGAAGAATCCTATTACCTGAAATTTTTCTTCGACGTCTTTCCGTGGGTGATCCTGTTTTTGCTGATCTGTTTTTTTGGGATCTTTTTCTTTCCCGTATCAGGCTTTATTCTCGGAAGAATCAATTTCAAGTATCTGACTTTCGGCGTGATGTGCTTTTTCTGGGGATTGTATATGATCATACAGAAAAGCAGTTGGCATCTGAACCTGTGGATCACTGATCCTACCCTCTGTATGATGGCGGATAGAATGACAAGCTATTTGCTGATAACCTCCATACTCATCTATTTCAAGTCCAATATGGAAAGGAAAGCCACGAGAATCATCGGAAATATTACGGTAGGTCTGTTTTTTGCAATGATAGTCACAGCGCTTATGCTGCAGGTCTTTGCCGTCACAGATCTGACAGCTTCGGAGCCGTATGTTTTTGTTGGCATAGCCCTGTTTACAATTGTGATGATCGTGCTATTGTGTATTGAAACACGAGGCAACCGGAATGCTTTTGTATTTCTGATCTCGTGGAGTCCGCTGATGCTCGCCCTTGCCCTTGATATCATCGACCAGTACAGCCGCTTTGCCGTTTCACGATTCTTTAACTACGGACTTGCCATAACGATGGTGTACCAGATGGTTCATCTTGTTCTTGATCTCCGAAAGCAGTATAAAGAGGCCATTCGCTATCAGCAGATGCAGAAGGAACTGTACGAAGCGAAGGTCAGCGTCATGGTCAGCCAGATACAACCCCACTTTATGTATAATGCGCTGACTTCCATCGCCATGATGTGTCAGATCGACCCCGACACGGCGCAGGAGGCGACCATTACCTTCGCTAAGTGTCTGAGAGGAAATATGGACTCACTCAAGCAGACAAAACCCGTTCCCTTTGAGCAGGAGCTGGAGCACCTGAAAAAATATCTGTATATTGAAAAGCTGCGCTTCGGAAAGAAGCTAAACATTGAATATGACATACAGGCGGAAAACTTTGTTCTGCCTCAACTCAGTATCCAGCCCCTTGTAGAAAATGCCGTAAAGCACGGCGTTGGAATGAAAAAGAAAGGCGGTACCGTCACCATTTCAACCCGTGAAACAGATACCGCTTATGAAGTCATTATTTCCGACGACGGCGTGGGCTTTGACACC
>JBGVAQ010000462.1:0-7487 GCA_045224775.1 Acutalibacteraceae bacterium
ACAATAGCTGCCGTCCTCTCTCATTCCGTCTACTACAATACCCTTTTTATTGTAGTCATTAAAGAAAGCAGTAGCCGGACCTGCAATTTCAGCACAGCCGTCATTTTCACTGTCGGAACTTTCACCATCGTAGATTTCATCATCTGAACTTTCATCGCCGGAATAAATATCGCCCTCAGGAGAATCCGCAAAAGCAAAGCCGCCATCCGAATGTGTATTTACAGCAACCTGTCCTTCCATTATATTCGCAAATGATATCATATTGTTCGTACTCAGATCTATTGAGTATCTTCCTATAGGACGCATATACTTTTCACTGTATTTTATTACAGTAGCCTTTGCAGGCTCGGTTTCGGTGCTTGTGAGAAGTGTTATTATATCATCCTCATTCTCGTTTATGATACCGGCTACAACTATCTCATCATAGCGTTCATCTATCTTCATTTCATTTACGCTGTCTTTTGTCATAGAATACACGGTGAGCATTTTCTGCGAGTCATTATACAAGCTCCAGCCTATTATTATTTCATCGTATTTATCGCCGTTTATATCCTTGAAAAGCACTCTGTCTATACCGGGAGATGAATTTGAGAACGTACCTGTACATTCCCAGTTTCCGTTTTTGTATGATATTATCGAGGCATATATTTTTGTTTCGTTTTCCACCGAATACAGTGCGACTGCATATTCCTTATCGGTATTTTCATTTCTCATAATTATTGCGGAACGGTTGTCGCCGTTCTGCGGATATTTAAGAGTATATGAACCGCCGGCTTCTTTGGTCAGTACATCCTGTATCTGTGCCTTGCTGCCTGTCGCTCTCGGAGGATGGAGCATTGTATTAGCACCGAATGCCGCATCGGAACAGCCTGCAAGCATAAGTGAAAGTGCTGTAAGGCATATCAGTATTATCTTATTCAGCTTCTTTTTCAACATTGTCCACCTCTGTATCCAAAGATATTTTCCTTGCTATAAGAAACTTTATCTTTATACCCTCATCCGAGAACATTTTCTCATGCTCGGTAACTATATTAGGTTCATAGCCTGAATTGTGGAGGTCATAGGTAATATATGTTATCTCAAAACCGCATTCTTTGAAATATTCAAGACTTTCTTCAAAAAGTGCGTCATCATCGGTCTTGAAATGTATCTCAGCTCCGTCTTTCAGAAAAGTCCTGTAATTCATAAGCTGACGGGGATGTGTAAGTCTGCGTTTTTTGTGCTTTATTCTCGGCCACGGGTTGCAGAAGTTTATATATATTCTGTCGGCTTTGTCCTCATAGCCAAGCATCATATCTATTCTTTCAATATTATGTGCGGTAAGAAGTACGTTGTCCGGCACTCTGCCGCCCTCGGAAAATACTCTCTCAACATTTCTTTTTGCAAGTCCGAGCATTTCATATTTTATATCAACAGCAAGATAATTCTTATCAGGATTCAGAAATGCCGCCTGTGAAATAAATCCGCCCTTACCGCAGCCAAGCTCTATATAAAAAGGCTGCTGAGTCTTATATTCAGAAAGCCATTTGTTTTTGAGTGCATCAGGCTCCTGTATAAAAAAGCTGCTTGCTTCAAGTTCCGGTCTTGCCCATGGCTTATGTCTTATTCTCATGCTCTCACTGTCCCATCCATATTTTTTGTCATTCTTATATTATAACAAAGCATTCCGACTGCTATTTTCCTGCAAAGAATTATAACGTGATAAATAAAAATAAAATACCCTTATCCCTGATATTTTTTCAAAGGATAAGGGTATTCTGTCAGTCAGTCATGCAAAGAACGGAAAAGAGTACGCTTATAAGCATATACGCAAAGAAAAAAGCAGTAAGACCTATGAGGACAGCGGAAAGTACCGAACCGACAACAAGCTCTGTCGATACAGCAAGTATGCCTGCCGCTATCGTTCCGAGTATGCCGATGAATATTCCCGCCGCATTACACCTGATACAGTCTTTCAGCCTTGTATCTTTCTTTGATGCGTATGCAGCTATAAGGATAATGAACATAAAAACTATTGCCGTTATCAGTGAAACGAGTATGCCGGTAAAGGGTGCAGTCAACAGTGAATTTACAAACAGCAGAACAAATACAGCCGCAAAAACTATTCCTGCTATTATGCTCACAAGCACCATTATGCCGCTCATACATCTGTCACAGTTCCTTGTTTCCGTGCTTTCGCTCTGACAGCAGTCATAAGAACACAACATTAAGATTCAACTCCCTGTCTTATTTATCTTGATATCTTTTCCTTAAAAGTTCTTATCTGTCTTATTCCTTGCTTTTCTTTACATTAATATGTTATGCTGCAATAAATATTTGGTGTTTACTTTTTGAAGTTTAAGTAGTATAATTGCTTTGAAATATTTTTATAAGAAAAGAGTATGTGTTATGTCAGTAAAAATAGGTAGAAACGATCCATGCTGGTGCGGAAGCGGAAAGAAATACAAAAAGTGTCACGAACAGTTTGATGAAAAAATATCGTTCATCAAAAGCGAGGGACATATTGTCCCTGACAGGTCTATAATAAAGACACCCGAACAGATAGCCGGAATAAAGGAAAGCTGCAAAATAAATATTGCCGTACTTGATTATGTTGCGGAAAATATCAGGGAGGGAATGACAACTCAGGATATAGACGATCTTGTATCAAGCAAGACTGCCGAATTGGGAGGCATACCTGCACCGCTGAACTATGAGGGTTATCCGAAAAGTGTATGCACCTCTATAAACGAGATAGTGTGTCACGGAATACCGTCCGACAAAGTAGTTCTGAAGGACGGAGATATCATAAATGTAGATGTTTCAACAATATACAACGGATATTTTTCCGACTCGTCAAGAATGTTCTGTATAGGAAACGTAAGCGAGGAAAAGAAAAAGCTTGTTGACGTTGTAAAGGAATGTGTTGAAAAGGGACTTGAGCAGGTAAAGCCATGGGGCTTTTTGGGAGATATGGGACAGGCTGTCCACGAACATGCCGTCAAGAACGGCTACAGCGTTGTGCGTGAGATCGGCGGACACGGTGTAGGACTTGAATTCCATGAAGATCCTTGGGTAAGCTATGTTTCAAAAGCCGGCGAGGAAATGCTTTTAGTGCCCGGAATGATATTCACGATAGAACCTATGGTCAACATGGGAACAGACAGGGTATTTGTTGACAAGGAAGACAACTGGACAATATACACCGCCGACAAAAAGCCTTCTGCACAATGGGAAATAATGGTACTCGTCACCGAGGATGGTCACGAAGTACTCTGCTATTAATTATTACAAAACAAAATCACGGTGAACGACAATTTCGTGTTCACCGTGATTCTTTTACTTCTGAACTTGTCATTCCGAACGAAGTGAGGAATCTTTAAATATCCTTCGCTTACGCTCAGGATGACATATTGATGACATATTAATAATCTACTACATCTACCCAGCTCTTGAGGAATTCTTCCTCTCCGGGTATCCTCTTTACAAGCTGTGAAGCGGCAACTATCGGCAGCCACTGCTGTACATACTGTCTTGCCGTATCTGTCTTTTTGCAGAAAATGTCAAGATACTTGTCTGCAACGCTCTTATCTCTGTGAAGTGCAAACAAAAGATATGTTCTTGCTGCGTCTGCTGCTGCATTTCCCTGTGTTGCGTGTGACCAGTCTATTATATGCGGCTTTCCCTCGTTGTCTATAATAATATTGCTGGGATTGAAATCACCGTGACATACCTTATTGTGTTTGGGCATACTTTCAAGTCTTGTATGAAGTTCATATCTTGTTGTAGCGTCAAGCTGACTTCCGAGGCTCGATATCTTTCTGTTCATTTTATCTTTCAGTTTATTGAGAAGCGGAGCCTTCTTATCCTGTACTTCTATCTGAAGGTCTACAAATTCTTCGAGATACTTGTCAAAGTTTGCGGGATCTTCGTCCATTATCTGAGCAAGTGTCTTTCCTTCAACATATTCCATTGTTATAGCCCATTCTCCGTTTATAACAGAAACAGCTTTCAATGCAGGTATCGGAAGCCCTGTTTCCTCTACTCTTGACTGATTGAGTGCTTCATTAAGTATATCAGACTTAGGAAATTTCTCGGAAAACACCTTGACAGCATTGTCACCGTCACGATATATAGCCTTTTCTTTTCTCTTACTTATCAGTTCCATATATTTAACTCCTCTCATGGTTTATAATTGTTTTTATCTTTTTCATTATACTACTCTTTGGTAATAAAGTATATATAAAATTTTATTGAAATTTCCCCGCTTTTTTCGTTATTATGAACAAAACAATAAAGCCTCCCTCACTGAGGGAGGTGGCTGAAGTGCCGGAGGGAGTTCTCCACGCAGTTTCCCACAAAGCATACTTTAAATTAACAGATAAATTTATAGTTCAAATTATGAAATGCTTCGCTATGGTTTAATTCAAAATTGTAAATATATCTTTCTCTTTCCGCTTCGCTGTTACTATCCTGACCACAGGTTATAACTCCCTCAGTCAGCATAGCTGACAGCTCCCTCAAGGAGGGAGCCTTTTTTAGAATTGCATTATTACAAAAAGTATGTTATGATAGGTTAGATAAAAATACATAAGACGGTGAAAAAAATGGCAATAGTAACAGTAAACGGTCTTTCTATGGATTTCGGAGAGCAGAAGCTTTTTGATGATATGTACTTTGAGGTACAGAATGATGACAGGATAGGTCTTATAGGCGTGAACGGCTGCGGTAAAACTACGCTTTTCAAGCTGCTGACAGGTGAAATGACCTCAACGGGCGGAACTATCGTTCTTAATAAAAATACTGTAATAGGTTATATGGAACAGCATGTATGCAGGGATCCTCATATCTCGGCATATAATGAAGTGCTGACTGTTTTCAGTGAGCTTGCAGATATGGAAAACGAGCTTGAAATGCTCAATGAAAAAATAAACTCAAAGCCTGACGATATAGATAAGCTGATAGAACGTCAGACATTCCTCAACGATGAATTTACACGCCGTGAAGGTCTTACATATCGCTCACGGGCAAGATCTGCACTTTTAGGACTTGGCTTTGATGATTCACAGATACAGTTACCCGTAAGCTCACTAAGCGGCGGTCAGCGTGCAAAACTCCAGCTTGCAAAGCTGCTGCTCTGCGGTGCAAATTTTCTTCTGCTTGACGAGCCTACCAACCACCTTGATACACATTCTGTCGAATGGCTTGAAGAATATCTCATAAACTCAAAATGTGCATACATAGTAATATCCCATGACAGATATTTTCTTGATAAAGTCACAACAAGGACATTTGAACTTGAAAACAAAAAAATGACTGCATATAAAGGAAATTATTCCGCTTATCTTCCCCAGCGTGACGAAAGAAAACTTGCTGCTCAGCGTGTTTACGACAATACAATGAAAGAAATAAACAGACTTGAAGGCATTATCGAACAGCAGCACAGATGGAACCGTGAAAAGAATATCAAAACAGCCGAAAGCAAACAGAAGATTGTTGACAAACTGACAAAAAATCTTGAAAAACCGGAATCATCTCCGCAGGCTATGACGCTTAAACTCGGCATAGCAAACCAGAGCGGTGAGGATGTTCTTGAAGTAACAAACATCTCTTTCGGATTTGGTGAAACAAAGCTTTTCGAGAATGTTTCAATGGAGATACACAGGGGCGAAAAGATATTTATTTTAGGGCCTAACGGCTGCGGAAAAACTACGCTTATTAAAACTCTCTTAGGCGAATATACCGTTCAAAGCGGAAGAATACGCTACGGTGTAGGCGTAAAGACGGGCTACTATGACCAGATACAGCGTGGAATGGACAGCTCAAAAACTGTATTTGATGAGATTTCCGACAATTTCCCGTCTATGACGAATACTGAAATAAGAAGTACACTTGCAAGACTTCTTTTCAAAAATGATGATGTATTCAAACAGCTTTCCTCACTCAGCGGCGGAGAACGTGCAAAGGTGCTGCTTACTGAACTTATGCTGTCAAAATCGAATTTTCTTCTTCTCGACGAGCCGACCAACCATCTTGACATAAATTCCTGCGAAGCACTTCAGGACGCTTTATCCGAATACGAAGGAACATTACTTGTCGTATCACACGACAGATATCTTATAAACAGTCTTGCCGACAAGATATTCTATCTCACCCCCGAAGGCATACAGGTATTTGAAGGAAATTATGAAAGCTTTCTGAACAAGTTTCAGCCGTTCAGTTCAAAACCTGTACAAAAGACAGAAAATACCGAAAAACAGCTTGACTACAAGAACAAAAAGGAACGTGACGCACAACGCCGCAAAAACAAAGCAAGGCTCGCAAAGCTTGAAACGGAAATATCCGAACAGGAGTTTATGCTCTCGGAAATAAATGACAAGCTGAACGATCCAGAAAATGCAAGCGACTATGAAAAATCACTTGAGCTTACGGAAAAACTCGAAAAAGAACAGCTTGTACTTGAAAAAATGTATGAAGAATGGGAAAAACTCAGTCTGTGGCTGTCTGATAACCCGTAAGTAAAATAAAAAAGCACGGTCATAAGACCGTGCGCACATCGTTGCCATATTACATTGTTTCCTGACTTTCATCATAAAGAAAGGGCTTTATATCATCAAAGAATTCTTCCGGCGGATCAATATCATCGGGTATTTCAAGAGTCATCGGATTTGTTATATCAAGACTGATTATTCCGATAAGAGAATGAGCGTCTATTGTGTATATGTCAGAAACAAGGTTGATCTTGAGCTTATCGTACTTTGCCGTCATAGCAGCAAACTGCTTTACATTTGCCAGATCATGCAGAAAAATTCTCGTTGTATACATAATTTGACCTCCGATTTATCATTATATTTTTATTGCGCTTTGCAATCTCTATGATTTACGGTATTATTTTAACAGTTAAATCCGCTTTGGTCAACCGAAAAAAACAAAAAAAACGACAATATCGCCCGTTTTTAAAATTTTTGTATCAAAAACCATTTTTTATTACAATATATATTTTTTTTAGTCTTTTATGACTATACAGAAAGGGATAAATATGAAGGTAAAAATAATCACACTCGGCTGCAAGGTAAATCAGTTTGAATCGCAGGCTATGTTCAGGGAGCTTACCGAAAACGGCTGGGAAATCGCCGCAGATAATGAAAATGCAGATGTTTCCATAGTAAACTCATGTGCCGTTACACAGGTAAGCGAACAAAAAGCTGTCAAGCTAATACATCGTTTAAGGCGTGAGGATCCGGAAACAGTTATCGTACTCACAGGCTGTATGGCTCAGGCATTCCCTGATTCAGGCGATAAACTCAGTGAGGTGGATATAGTACTCGGAAACAAAAGACGCAGCGACCTTCTCCCTACTCTTAACAAATATTTTGCAGAAAAACACAAGCTTACCTTTGTTGAGGACTATTCAAAAAAAGATGAATACGAAAGTCTGTTTGTCAACGATTTTGTCAACCGTACAAGAGCCTTTCTGAAAATAGAGGACGGCTGCAACCGTTTCTGCT
>JBGVAQ010000463.1:0-3453 GCA_045224775.1 Acutalibacteraceae bacterium
GGTGCGTATGCTACAAGCATATCCGTGTCCTTATCAATGTTTGTTTCTGAAAGCGAGCCTTCTTTTACGGTGTAACCGTTTGAGGAAAGTGTTTCTTTCAGGTATGAATAATCCTCGGCTGTATTGTCGTTTATTATAAGTACATTCGTTACCTGTTCGTTATTTACTGTAAGTACAGCGGCATCTATCATCTGTTCTGCTTTTGAAGATGTGATATATCCGTATGTGTCGGCATAGTAACCGAAATTGAAAATATCTGTTGCCTTTAGTATCTTATACTTATCTCCGCAGCTTACAATTATATCTGTAGATGAAAGTTCTTCATCGGAATATTTCTTTGCAAGGCTCGGTGTTTTTACAATATCTGTGTACTTTACTGATATATTACCGTCTGAATTTTTTTCGAGTTCTTCGGCAAGGAATGCTGTCTGTTTGCAGTAAGGATCTATGTTTGTGTAAGAATTCTTTTCCGAAAGGAATGTTATCTCCGTATCCTTTTTTATACTTTTTGCAAGCTTGCGTGATGTTTCGGAAAGCTCAAACGAGCCTTTTTTTGTTATATCCGCTGTGAGAACGGAATACTTTGATGTAAGAGTAAAGGAGATGATATTCAGAAGCACGACTGCCGCAGCTACAAAAATACATATTGCTCCGGATATCAGGCTGTGTTTCATTTTCCTGCTCATAGGTTTTTTTGCTTTTTTGACGCTTTCTTTTTTAACAGGTTTGTTTTCCTTTTCGGGTTCGTCCTCTTTTACGGAAGTTTCTTTTTTTTCGGTATCGGTAATAACTTCTGTAGTTTCGTTTTCATTCTCATTTTCGTTTTCGATATTTAATTCCTTTTCGTCCATTGATATCCCTCCTTATGCCCATCTGCGTCTGTCTGTTATCCTGTCGGTAAAGAACAGGAACAGAAGTGTTATTGAAACGAAAAATACAACATCAGAAAGAGATATCAGTCCGAGAGCAAAGTTTCTGTATTTTGTCTGGAATGATATCATACTGAGCAGACTTTTTACAGGTGCCCATGAAACAGTTGATGATATAGAGTCCACCATGCTTATCATTACATTTGCCATGAATGCAAATACAGCCGCTATTATAGTATTTTCGGTAAGTGATGATATGAAAATGCCGATAGCAATAAATGCCGAGCCCATGAGAAGCATACCGAGAACATTTCCGATTATAACGCTCCAGTCGGGAGATGCTATTGTTGAAAGTATTATTCCCTCGATGATATATGATGAAAGGCATATTGCAAGCACAGTAAATGCAGATGCAAATTTTGCCGTAACAATAGAGGGAATACTTACAGGTGAAGTAAGGAGTGCCTGATCGGTCTTGTTTTTTCTGTCCTCAGCGAATGACCTCATTGTAATAAGAGGTATTATAAAAAGGACGATGAAGAACATGCTCTGGAAAACCTGATACATGTTTGATGTGCCTGCGAAAAGGCACTGAACATAAAAGAATATACCGCTGAAAGCCATGAATGCCGCAACCACGACATAGCCTACAGGAGAACTGAAATAAGAATAAAGCTCTCTTTTGTAAATAGCAAACATAAATTTTATTACCTCCTCAGATATCCCTGCCTGAAATTATATCAAGATATGTTTCTTCAAGAGTATGTCCCTGCGGCTGCATGAGAAGTATGTTGAAGTCAGCTTTTGAAACAGCCCTGTAAACAGCTCTGCGTATATCGCTCTTGCTCTCAACCGCAAATTCATAACAGCCCTTGTCAATTTCGCCCTTTTTGATGACGTTGGTAACATTATCAACGCTTTTCAGTACGGAATAAACAGACTGTTCTCTGCCTTCCACCTGTATTCTTATCATTCTTGTACCCTTGCCTGAGCCTGTAAGCTCGGAAATCTTTCCCTGAGCGGCTATTTTTCCGTGATTGATTATTATTATCTTATCGCAGACAGCCTCTATTTCGGAAAGCACATGAGAGGAAAGGATTATAGTATGTTTTTTGCCAAGATCCCTTATAAGTGAACGCATTTCGATTATCTGTGCAGGATCAAGTCCGACAGTAGGCTCGTCAAGTATGAGTACAGGAGGATAGCCTAAAAGTGCCTGTGCAAATCCTACTCTTTGTTTGTAGCCTTTTGAAAGATGCTTTATTATCCTGTCACCGACATCCATAAGCTTTACCATTTCACATATATCTGTGATATGTTCCCATTTGGGCAGACGTATTCTTTTAAGGTCGAACATGAAACCAAGGTATTTTGCAACGGTCATTTCATTATAAAGCGGCGGTATTTCGGGAAGATAGCCTATGTTTTTCTTTGCGCCTGTTGGATCATCAAGTATGTTTTTGCCGTTGATGACAACATCTCCGGAATCACCCGATATGTAGCCTGTTATTATATTCATGGTTGTTGACTTTCCTGCACCGTTAGGTCCGAGAAAGCCGAGTATATCACCCTTTTCAAGCTTAAAGCTTATATCGTCAAGAGCGGTATGTTTTCCGTAGTGTTTGGTGAGGTTTTTTACCTCTATCATACTTTTCACTCCTTTAAATATCTATTTCAAGAACAACGGGGCAATGATCGCTGCCGTATATATCCGAAAGTATATCGGCTCTTGTGATCTTGTCTTTTATTCTGTCGGAAACAATGAAATAGTCGATACGCCATCCTGCATTGTTCTTTCTTGCATTGAACCTGTAAGACCACCAGCTGTAGCGTCCTGTTTCATCGGGATGAAGGTATCTGAATGTATCGGTAAATCCCGAATTAAGAAGCTCGGATATCTTTCCCCGTTCCTCGTCCGAAAATCCTGCATTTCCTTTGTTGGCTTTTGGGTTTTTAAGATCTATCTCATTATGTGCAACATTCAGGTCGCCGCAGTATATCACAGGCTTTTCCTTATCGAGTGCCATAAGGTATTCACGCAGATCAGTTTCCCACTGCATTCTGTAATCTATCCTGAGAAGTCCGTCTTTTGCGTTTGGTGTATAGACATTTACGAGGTAATAATTTCCCATATCAAGAGTTATCATTCTGCCCTCGTGTGAATGGTCGTCTATACCCATACCGTTGTATGTAACGCTAAGGGGTGTATGCGGTGTAAATACAGCCGTACCCGAATAGCCTTTTCTTTCCGCACTGTTGAAATATTTGTTGTAGCCGTCAAGCGGTACTTCTGCCTGACCTTCCTGCATTTTGGTTTCCTGAAGACATACGAAGTCGGCATTCTGACTGTTTACAAAATCTATGAAGCCCTTTTGCATACAGGCTCTTAATCCGTTGACGTTCCATGAAATGAATTTCGTAATGCTCACTCCTTTTTTCTTTGACACGCTCCGAAAGCTGTGCATAGTAATTTAAACTATATTATAGCACAATATCTCCTGTCTTATCAATACAAAATTCATGTACCCTCAGGGTTTTTGAATGAATAAATAATTTATGAACAAAGTTTATAAAGCCTCCATCA
>JBGVAQ010000464.1:0-2068 GCA_045224775.1 Acutalibacteraceae bacterium
CTTTTTACCGTTTTGGTCTGTTACTTCAAGTGCAAAGCCGTATGTCAGATATACATTGAATTTTCTTGTACCGTAATCGAAAATGCGTTTCCTTTTAATATCAAAATCAAGGTCGGGAACTATCTTATCTCCAAGCTCATCAGGGGTTATTCCGAGTATTTCGGCAGCTTTTCCCATAGCTTCAACAGCGGCAAAACGTACCTGTTTATGCTTGAATTTATGTGAGATATTATCCACAGCCATCAATGCTTTTGATGAGCCGTTGAGTGCGATACCCTTTATTGTCTCGGCGGCAATAGCACCTCTTGCACATTCCCAGCTTGACCAGTTTTTTATACATTTCAGCATTTCATCTATAAGATCATTTCCGCCGTAAGCAGCAGCAAAATACATAAGCTGTTTCTTTTTTGCTTCCGCACCTGCATTATACCATCTTGAAAAAATTTCCGCTGCAAATGCTTCAAGCTCTTTTTTATCAAGCTCGTTTGCAAGTTTATCTGCTTCTGTAGGACGTTCGGGATATGAGAGAGTTGTATATGAAAGAATTATCGCCTGCATATATGTATCATCTGCAAGTGTTCTGTCATTTTTGTGAACCTGCGGGAGAGGAATTTCATAGAGCCATTGTATTTTCCTTGCACGTCCGCCTTTATGTATGGACTTTATGTATTCATCCGGCGAAAAGCTTGTTTTCTCTGTTTTATTATCAGATACTTTGAGAGTTGATTTACCGAGTATATCTCTTATTCTGTCCGCTACCTTTGTGCTTTTGTCTGTTTCGGCGGCTTTGGTCAGAATATCCGTATAATCTGATGCACCCCAGTTGTTCAGAATTTCTATTGCTGTTTCACGGAAAACCTGTTTTTTAGCGGTGAGCATTTCCTTTATATTATTTTCAAGCTCTTTGTGAACCGTCACGGAGTTAATGATCTCTCTGCGAACTTCCTTTGAACCGTCCCCACACATTTTCAGCAGTATCTTTTTATGGTTTCCAACAGATGTGTCTGTCTTTCCGAGATATATTGCATAAAGCTTTCTTGCATATACATTTTTCATATCTGCAAGCTGTTCATATTCTTCATCATTTGTTTCCGAATATGAAAGCATTTTTTCTGTATAAATTTCTATCAGCTTGTTTCGGTCCGGATCATCACCATAAAAACAACTGTCATCAATATCCTGATACAAACTGAACCTGTCTGCTACAGGAACTTTTTCACGCACTAATGATTCTATAAGATGATAATATCTGTCACTTGATGTATTGTGTACACGCATACTGCGTATTATTTCACGGGCATAGTCAGTAATATTATAAGGATTCTGTATGGTTTTATAAGCAATATATCTTTCAAGATACTCAGGAGTATTTCTCAGTGCGTATATTATATAGCGCACATGATAATCTGTAAAAGCTCTTTGCGTAGTATTAAGGGCAATAATATCATGTTTTGGAATAAGTACCGAAATATCTTTTTCTCCGTTAAGATATTGCCCGACTTCTTCGGATGCCTGACTTACATCCTTTTCGGTCTGAATGAATAATTCTACCATGTCATTATATCTGTCTGCACTAAGACGCTTTGAGGCTTTGGGATTTTCTTTTTCAAGTATGTCAAACATATGGTCGTAAAAGATATAATAATAATCCGGTACAAATCCTATTGCATTTATGCCTGTCATTTTATCACGGCTTCTCATTACCGAAAAATATTCATCAGGATAATTCTTTGCTTCGTATGCAAGCATATCGAGTGCATTTTTTTCCAGCAAGTTGGAATTTCCATTAGTAGTAAATACATTTGATTTGTAAGCCGCAAGAACTGTAGATTTTATTATTATGTCTGTGCTGACATAATTTTTCATTATATCAAAAAGAGAATCAAGATTTTCATTGAAATAATCTGAGGGAAGATTTTTTATAACTCCAAGCAGAAAAGCTTCTTCATGTCCGCCGATTTTATCCGTAAGAATACTGTTTATTTCTTTGGAATGATTTCTTGTCATAAACATAACGGACATGAAAAATTTGTATGAGTCTGTTTCAGTGTTATTTACCGTAGTAGGA
>JBGVAQ010000465.1:0-3854 GCA_045224775.1 Acutalibacteraceae bacterium
TGATTGAAGGTCATGATGTTATCAAAGATATTCATATTATAGATAGGCAGTCCGTTGATCACACGATCCACTTTTGCCCATTCGGGGAACTTTCTCTTGATATTGCAGGTATTGAAATGATCTTCATATTTCATAAATTTCTTTCCTTTCATTTGTTCGATATGGGTTCAGCTGCTGACAAAACAGATTATTTACACTATGTCCCCTGCTGCCATACAGTACCATGCTTTGTTGACAAACGGTTTTGGCGGTACACAACATTAATCAAAACCACTGTTGCAAGCAATTTTATCCTTTTATTTTTATCCTCCTTTGCACAGTAATAAAAGTGTAATTTTCTTAGGGAACATCTGATAATTCCTTAATCACACATAAACATAATTATGAGATCGTTGCGGCATGATCTTCCGCACTTCTGCACAACATTAAATGATACAAGGATTACTTTAATACTTTACAACAAATATGTACATTTTTCAAGTGTTTTGGAACATTTTTGAGATATTGTTCCAGATTGGAACAATTTTCTTGCCTTGCTTGTTTTCCCTATTACTTCGTGACATTTATTGCATAAATGTAGCTGCTGGCAACAAGAATACGAAAAAGTGATTTTTCTTTAAAAACCACCATATCTTGATTAATCTGCGGCAGTTTTTTCATTCTATATCAAATATATCGGTAAGTCCCGTCATATCAAAAATATCCATTACGACCTCGTTGACATTTATGAACTTCATTTTACCCTGATTGTTCATTATCTTCTGTGTGTTCATCAGTTCTCTCAGCCCTGCCGAAGAAAGGTATTTAAGTTTTTTCAGATCAAAAACAAGCTCCGTGACACCTGTTATGTTTTCTTTCAGGAATGCACTGAAATCAGGTGCCGTAGTGTTATCAATGCGTCCCTCCGTTATGACTGTCAGCCTGCTTCCGTCTTTTACAGATTTGATTTCCATTTTAATTACTCCTTTACAGTTTCTTTTTTGCGGTCAGAATATTCCGGCCGTTTTTGTTTTCATAGCTGAGCTTATCCATTATATTTTTGACAATGAACACTCCAAGACCTCCGATTGGTCTGTCATCTAAGGAAGCACTGATATCAGGCTCTTTTGCGGACAACGGATCATAAGGCATACCGTCATCAGTAAATGTCAGCGTTACCGAATTGTCCTCGTCCCTATTGAAGCTTACACGAATGAAGCTTGCGCCCGAATATCTGACAATGTTTCCGCATATCTCATCGACAATGATCTCTATCTTCATCATTGTTTTCATAGGACAGCCGGCTTCCTCCAGTCTGCTGCTGATAAAATCATCTATCTTATGAAAATTCTCAACCGATGCACTGACCTCTAATTCATCCATATTCAATTCACCTCTGTCCCTTTGTATTCAAGACACAGCATGGTCAGATCGTCAAACTGCGGTGCATCCTGCACAAATCCGTCAACAGACTTTCTTACTTCGGCAAGAATTTCTTTCGGAGTACCGTTTTCAGCCCTGCGCAATGCTTCAATCATCCGAGCAGTCCCGAAAAGCTCCTCATTTGCATCAGTCGCCTCCGCAACACCGTCAGTATACAGAAAAAGCTTTGAGCCTTTTTTCAGCGTCAGCTCATAGGTTCTGTATTTCACCATGTCCATATAGCCGACCATAATACCATGCTTATCCTTATAAAGTGCAAAGCTGCCGTCAGGCTCTTTTAGTGCCGGCTGCTCATGTCCGGCATTTGCGGCGGTAAGTATGCCCGTTTTTAAATCAAGTATTCCAAGCCATACCGTAACAAACATTCCCTCACGGTTGTTCTGACATATCTGATAATTCGTTTTTTCAAGGGCAGACTTCGGATCCTTTGTCATCAGCACATAATTCTTAAGCAGAATCTTTGATGACATCATAAACAGTGCGGCAGGCACACCCTTTCCCGAAACATCCGCCATCACCATTCCTAAATGATCGTCATCAACCATAAAGAAATCATAGAAATCACCGCCGACCTACTTTGCAGGATCCATAGAAGCAAAAATATCAAATTCCTTTCTGTCGGGGAATGCGGGAAATTCATTCGGCAGCATATCCGCCTGTATCCTTGTAGCCATAGAAAGCTCGGTATCAAGTCTTGTTACCTCAGCTTTCTTTTTTTCATATTCCTCTGATTTTGTTCTGAGTATGGACATAAGAAGATATGTTGTAACAATTACCGTAGCCCACATAATGAAAGGATAAGCCGGAAAAACAGCCTTCAGCACAACAGCAGCAATAGGAGCGGCAATATATACCCACATAGCGACGAGCAGTTTCTTATCAAAACTTTTGCGGCATATTACAAGCAGTATGCCGTCCAGCAGCATCATGGCGGCAGGGGCTAAATTGGATATCAGGTACAGATTGCCCTGTACAAAATTTATGAATATAAGATCATTTCCGAGATCTATAACCGGAAATGTATAATACATCCCCGTAAACTGAGAAATGATAAGCAATATCGTATTTATTCCGAGCAATACGGAAAATATGGCAAGACATGGCTTTTTCATTTTCTTTGAGCCTGTATTATCAAGAATAAAGACCGAAATAATGAATACGATTATACCTGAGGTCAGAAACTCCGCAAAACTTATTACAGGAAGAATAATTCTCAGACTGTTCCATCTGAATTCAAGCAGTATCTCTCTGAAAAAATGAGAGGACAGATAAACAATTACGGAAACCGAAACAGACAGAAAAAAACGCCGTATATTCTTCGGATAAAGAGAATTTCTTATCTGAGAAATGCACATAATACATGCACCGATGCCGATAGGTATAAGAAAAAGAGTCAGATAAAACGATAATCTCGGAAGATCATTATTGAAAAAATACTCCAAGGTATTAAAGCTTTCATCATTATAAACAGCATAATTATCCATTGAATACGATCTCCTTTTATATCGTTCAGCTATGAATTTTTGCCATTTTCCTTCTGTAATTCATCACCATTGATATGACCAGAGGAATATAGGTAACAGCCGGCAGGAAGAAGCCGAAGTATTTCATGCTTTCCGACTGAACGAGCATATTGAATATGCCGTGATAAGTTACTGCAAGCAGAAGAAGTGAGATAGTTCCGCAGTAGAAAAGCTTTTTCTTCTTTCTGACGAAGCTCATGCCAAAGCCTACAGCCGCCGTGCAGATACCGTGCATAAGTGCAGTAGAAAAGCCTCTTACCAGCGCCCATTCTATGGTAACATTGGTCGATGTCTGCGTCAGTATGTATGTGTTCTCAAACAGTGCAAAACCTATTCCGACTGCAAACGATGCAGTAAGCAGGCGTTCTTTGTCGTCAGTGAACAGAAAGGCGTATATCAGCACAGGCAGTGCCTTTACTATTTCTTCCGTAGCAGGAGTTACTGTTGTTGTTACCATAAGAATATCGTTATCCAGCAGTCTGAGAAACAGTCCGTTTACTTCCGAAACAAAAAGGGCAGTACACATACCAATAAGCATGAATGTCATTATACCTCTTGAAGACTTTTTTATCAGCGGCAGACTAAGCATCAGCGGAGCGACCATGCAGATAAACAGAATATAGATCATGTTCTCCATTTCTTCAACCCCCTGACGATGAACGGCATCATTGCCGCAGATATAAAACCTGTTACAATACAGCTGATAAGCGTAATTACCGCATTGTCACGGCTAAGTCCCACACATTCCATAAAAACCGATACCGAGTATATCAGCACCAGAAAATTATATGGCCGCAGACATTTTACAACGCCGAAATCCACATCGGGAAATATCAGGTGCTTTAAGTTGAAGTAGGTACTGAGTGATACAAAGAATGTCATAACACCGCCGAGTATCTTCCACATCAT
>JBGVAQ010000466.1:0-2580 GCA_045224775.1 Acutalibacteraceae bacterium
CCGGAAATGCACCACAAAAGCGATAGGCACCGGAGCCGAATTTTGACCAACTTGAGCTTGATTGTATTTGTAGAACCGTTATAATTAGTTGAATCAATAATGTAATATCCATAGCCATTAACACTTTTTTACAAATTTTGACTCTATAATGCTTTTTCTGTATTCCTGACAAAAAACAATTGTTGTTACAACAAACATTAGGCACCTTACACCTGCAATAAGATAATTCAAGGCAATTCTTTGATTAATAACAATTACAACAATACCAGTAATAATAATTATGAAAAAAATCATGAACATTTTTCCACTCGTTTTTTTAAGATCAATGTGCATAATCAGATTAAATAACAATAAAGCGCAGGAAATATCTTTCAGATAAGCAATCAACTGTCCAAATCCGCCTGAATAAGTGACAACAAAGTCTGTATTCCGGGAGAAAGCACCTACCATAATATAGCCGCTTCTGATCAAAGCAATACCATAACCTGTGTACGGTATGCAGGCAGTAAATATCATAAACAAAAACAAAAATAAGTTTATGTCTTTATTCTTTATTACCATAATAATCCTTCTGTAATCAATTTATTTAGATTTCATGAACTGTACAATGCGTTCTGAAATTCTTTTGCTTGCATTCCCATCTTCTGAATTACCTGTTTTCTTCAAAAAAGAATCAATTCGGGATATGTTTTTTTCAGAGTCAAAACACTCAACTCTTTCAATTAATTCATCACTCGAATAGCAAAGATCAAACGGAAGTTCTGACATATCCATATATAAGCCTGGTTTTTTCTCATATTCCTCTTTATCCGGAGTCCATAATACACATGGTTTTCTGGTAAGAGCATAGTCGAATAACGATCCTGAATAATCGGTTATCAGAAAATCCGTTATATACAAATATTCCGCCATATCTTCAAAATCATTTCCATTAATGACATTCACCTTATCCTTCAAAATACTTTCATTAAGAATCGCTTGTTCAACAGTATGATGTACTCTGAAAACAAACACCCATTCTCCGCCGAACCGCTGATGCAAAGCCATTAACAGCCGCTCTGTATTCAATTCCTTTAATTGAGTAACACCGCTTAATTCCACACTATCCCGATAAGTAGGAGCAAACAGGCATATTTTTTTATTTTCCGGCAGATGCAGCTTTTGCCGGAGTTCTTCGGTTTTTCCGGTACGAAACAGGATATCATTTCGTGGGGTACCAAGTATTTCTACAGGAATCATGTGATACACAGACCTCTCGATACACTTCTGTGTATAGCTGCATCCGGCAATGATAAAAGAACTGGTACTGTAAAAGCCTTCTTTTTTGGCTTCATCTAAAATATCTGCTCCGATTTTTTTCAATGGAGTACCATGCCATGTAGAAATATTCAGTCTGTGCTTGTTATTAATCAGTTTTGATATGGTTTTTCCTCCCTTTTTACCATAATGAAAAACTGTTCCGAAATAGTTATCAACAGAAACCTTTGACCAGTTCTTATAGATGTAATACCGTAAGGTACCAGGTCTTACCTTTATCATTTCAGGAGGGATTTCTTTATTTGCACTGCCAATATATCCCCATACAATCTTCATTTTCGGATTTGTTTGATTCAATTCTTCAGAGATATATTTTGGGTTATCATTATACTTTCCCCCAAAGCTTTCAAAGAATACAGCGTTTAATCTTATCGGAATCATACGCAAAATAATTTCAAATACCTTATGGGCTTTTTTTATAATTCTTAAAATACTCATTTACCCACCTCAAATATTTTTGTATATCCTGTATTCTTTACTTTTTGATTGCTTTTTCCGGCAATGTAATGAATTGCTTTTTCAGCGATAGTGTCAAATTCCGGCATTTCAGCGTAATGATCAACAGCTTTAACATAATCATCAATTTGCTTCAAAGGATATACAAATCCTACATCGTTTTCTTCCAGATCGTTCCATGGAGTCTGATCACTCAATATACATGCACAGCCGGCAGATAATGCTTCCTGAATCACATGACCATAATTTTCCCCTAATGTAGGAAACAAAAAAACATGATATGGTCTGAGTGTTTGAACTACCTTTTCTGAATCTACCAGACCTTTATACTCCCATGAAATATTCGGAGGAAGCTTTTTCAAAGCTTCATTACATTTGTTCCAATAGTCCTCTGTATGTACAGGTCCATAAATCACAAAATGAACTTTACTTTTAACACGACTTAATACTTCTATTGCACCAAGCAGGTTTTTTTTGGGAGCAATACGGGAAATCCAAACAACTTCCAGACAACCTTCTTTTTTTCTTTATGTATAGGTGCAGTATCGACTAATCTTGGCAAATCCTCTGCAATAAAAAACTGATCATCCTTTGCCCAGACCTGCTGCCTGATTTCAGATATTTCTGTTTCTGAAGTGGCTGACCAGTAAATTTTTCTGAACATACCAAGAATATTATAAATGGTAATAAATGGTTTCTTCTTCCAGTATTTCAGTCTGAACTCCAACGGAGAAAACAGTCCCATTGCTGCAACTACAACAGGCTTTTTGATTTTTCCAAAACGTTTCAAAAGCAAAGTGTTTCTTG
>JBGVAQ010000467.1:0-6889 GCA_045224775.1 Acutalibacteraceae bacterium
CACAGGCTGCTATGTGGACTCTTCTGAAGGAAATGCCGGCGGCCTTGTCGGAAATATGAATCAAGGAGCAGTATTAAATATATCAGGTACTTATGAACCTTCAGAAAACAGAAAGATAACCGCCGCAAACGGATATGCCGGCGGAATAGTCGGATATAATAACGGCGGAAAAATCACTTTTTCACAGCCAGACACTGAAACAAAAATAAGGGGAACAATAACCGGCAAGGACGGCGCAGGCGGTATTTACGGCTATTATACCAACTTTAAGGATAATAATAACACTGTACAAGATGCTGTCTTTAATATGAATAGCTATGATATTAATTGTACTGTTAAAGCAACATCTGCCGGCGGTATTGCCGGTGTAATTGACGGAAAGGCAAATATTACTGTTGACGGCTCCACAGCAAATTCAAATGAAATTACTGTAACCGGAGATACAGTAACAGATTTCGGAGGTATCTGCGGCAAATATCAGACAAGTGACTTGACAAATACGCTGAGCATCAATACCGTTACAGTCAATACCTCAGCTTCGTTTACAGGAACAAGCTGCTATGGTGGTGCAATAGGCAATATTGCCGGAAATAATGCTGCATATATAAATGTTGACAGCTTAACACATAAATCAAGCTCAGGTTTTGATGCCGCAACAGCATTTGGCGGTGTTGTCGGAAATGCCGGTGAAAACGGCAGTATGCTCGATATAGGTACAGTAACGGTTGAAACCGGAACAGGCAGTAACGGACAGCAGTTCAACGGCGGCGGTATTGTCGGTATTCTCAATACCGGAGTATTGCGGCTCAGCGGAACTACTAACCTTCAAAAAGCTCCTGCAAATGCTGACAGTAATTACGGTCAGCTTGTAGGCATACGAAAGGATTCTCTTGTCTATGCAGCAGGCAGCGGCAGTGACAGCGGCTGGAAATTCAATCGTTCCAATATTGATGTACAGGCTGATGATATCGGAACATGGGGAAGTGTTATAAGAACCGGTACAAATCTTACTCTCACTCAGCTTGAATCCAATGATGGTACCGCTACAGGAGTACTTGACTTCGATACTACAGCCCATACTGTAACAATAGCTGCTCCTGTAACAACAATATCATCGGCATCTGATTTTACCAAAACAGCACTCAATATGCAGCTGAAAAGTGCCGATAAAGGAGCATTGAAGTTTGCAGGAACTACTGATAAAAGCACTCTTTTGAATACAAACCTGAATGTTTCCGGAACGATAACCCTTTCCGGTACCGGAAACAATGGTCTTATGCGTGATGACTATAAGGATAACATCAGCGAGATAGGTCAATATACAGGCACTATAAGCGGCGGAACAGTTAATCTTGCTATCGGTGAAAGATATGGATTTTACACCGATGCAGCTGTTGGCAGAGGTGCTGTTATGTTCCACCGATATAACGGTCTTATTTCACGTACAGGTACAGACGCAGAATTTAACGGTCTGACCGTAGGCGGAACAGTAAATGTAAACAGTAAGCGTGATAACACATATGTCGGCGGTTTTGCAGCAGCTGTGGAAAATGGTATTTCGATCACAAGCGGAACTGCTTCGGAAACCATCAATTTCAATGCCATTGCTCGTGCCAACGATGCAGCACCGTCAGGGTTAATTGTTGGCGGTATGATAGGAGATATCCATTCTGCTAACACACAAAATATTTCCTTAAACGGTACAGTTTCTCCGAAAATCAATCTTACCGGAGCTATCGGTGAAGCCACAGCCCATTCTGTGGGAGGTGCTGTCGGCAGAATCAATTCGGGAAATGCTTTCCAGATCAATGTGAACACTTTATCTGTCGGTACTCATATCACCACAACAGGTATATCATCCGTCAAAAATATAGCTGCAGCCGGATTTATAGGTCACATTATTGCAGGCGGCAGTACACGTACAATGAATTTAACAGGCTTAACCGTATCCGGAACAAATATAAACAATACTGCCACTGAAAAACCCGGCGGTCTGCTCGGATACAGCTGGCTTGATACGGATGTTAATTTCACCGCAAACAATGGTCTTATTGTTTCGGGAACCAATACCCTTACAACAGGAGCAAAATATGTAGGCGGTCTTGTTAATACCGCAACAGGTCACTGGACTGTTCACGAAGAAGGAATACAAATTTCCGGTATGACTATTTCAAATGCATCAAATTCGCTCGGACTTCTGATTCATGACGGGTATTTTGATACTAAAGGTCTTTATCTTGAACTTACCCACAAAGACAGCTATGATCTTGCTGCATCAGGACTTACTATTCCCTCAACTACCCGATATGATGAACTTGTTTGTTCTACCGGTGCAGATGTTCTTGCAAATGGAAGTAAAGGTATTGTTTCCATTACTACAAACGGCGACTTGATTATGGACGGCTCAAGCTGTAATACCTATCAGAACAAATATAATAAACCAAATCTGTCAAACGACAAATCAAGATATTACTATAACCTGACAAGTATTGCCGCTAAACCGACAAAGTCTGACGGCGAAAAGCTGCTTTTATGGAGTCTGAATAAGTATGCGGCAACAAATATCAACGGTAATTTCCCCGATTCCTTTGGTTCCAATGCCTTGACAGGTAATTTTGATATGGAATATCTTTCCTATTATCCTGTGGATGTTGA
This sequence comes from Acutalibacteraceae bacterium, assembly GCA_045224775.1. Lineage (GTDB taxonomy): Bacteria > Bacillota > Clostridia > Oscillospirales > Acutalibacteraceae > UBA1213. The sequence continues at coordinate 2,656 of JBGVAQ010000467.1, forward strand.
TGCAGCCCTTACAATAGGTGATGCAACCTTTAAATTTTACAATGAGAAAATAGAGAACAGCGAAAGCGGAACAGGCAATTCAGACGACGGTGTACGCACAACAAGAGGAGCATCTCAGCATTATCTTATGCACAGCGGTGTATTCAGAAATGTAAACAATTCTGTCACAACATCCGGCGATATTCATTTCAAGGGTGATATCGGTGTAGGCAGCACAACCAAAACAATTAAAGATGAAAATAATCAGGATGTACAGGTAACAACCACTTACTCCGGTGCGCTTATCAACGGTACTCTCAGCGGCTCTCTTACAACCGCAAACAATAAAGAGATAGTTTTTGAAGGTCTTACAATAAGCAATCCTTCACATTATCTTTTTATAAATAAAATGTCCACCAACTCAAAACTTACTCTGAGCGGTGTACGCACAGGCGGAGGAAAGGATTTCAGCAATACAGATAAATCATCATCAGAAACAAAATATGGTTCAGGAGTTACAGCTGCAAGCAGCCTTATAGGTGATGTATCAGGCAACGGCATACAGATCACTTTTGACAGAATGAAGCTTGACTCCCGCACAGCTGCCGATACTCCTGCGAACTGGTCGGCACAGTACGGCACAACAAAATCTATTTTCAGCGGTGCGACCTTCCTTAACAAGTTTGCTGTTGATAACAACTCAACAGGCACTTATGACTTTTTAGAGAATGAGGACTGGAGCAGCGGTACACACAATGCAAATGTTACCTATGGCATTGAGATAAAAACTTCCGTTCAATACAAAGATAAACAGCAGAAATATCTTGATCAGAACAACTTTGTAGATCCTGTTACCCAACCATCGTCTTCAAGAACAGAAGTATATCCGTTTGACAACGGCAAGTTTTTGCCATATGTAAAAGAATCAACAGCTATAACTCACGATCCGGCATACACAACTCGTGAGATAAAAGTTAATGTTGTCACACACGGTCTTACCGATGGCTGCGGCACATACAATCATCCTTATGAGATAACAAAAGACTATCAGCTTGTTGAAGTACAGCAAACCATGAGAAAGAGTGATTATTTAAGCCAATTGCGTTTGCCAAAATGTAATTGCAGCAATGATAATGATATGGCAACACTGAAAGGTAAAATCAAAGACCACTGGTGTGAGACAAAAAATACAACTTGTGCTGAATTTGTATTTGATGGAGAGGTTTATAAATATACAGAAGACACTACAACATATACATGGACAAAAGAACAGGTCAGTCTTTACCTTGCAAGTGCATATTACATTATAAAAAATGATATCACTATTGATGACAGCAACTTTACCGGTCTTGGTGCTTCTCCGACAAATGACACAACAGGAAAATATGCTTTCCGTGGGGTTATTGTCGGGGCAAAATCAGACGGAAGTATAACGATAACTAATAACTCTAAAAAATTCCAATGTTCAAATGCTTCCGGTAATTTGGATAAGCAATATAATACCTATGGCCTTATTACTATGAGTAATGGCTGTGTTGTCAAGAATCTGACTATTGAAGTAGATTTGTTTGACAGCGATGTTTATAATTATAGCTCTTATTCGGATCAGCTCTATGAGTATAGTGAAGGATTCCCGAACTATGGTGCGGTAATAAATAAAATAATGGGCGGAGATAATATCATTGATAATGTAACGGTTAAATTTGATGATACTTTCTATGTTCAGGATAAAAATGACTATAAAGCAACAGTCGGGGGATATGTAGGCTGTGTTGTTAACGGCGGTCTGATATTCAGAAATGTTACAGACCAATCCCTTGAGAATTTTGAAGTAAAAAAAGTTTATGATAATAATGGTACTCGTATCGTTAAAACGAATTACAGTATAACAGATGACAGTGAGCATATCCATATACATGTAAATCCATTTGTAGGACGTGTTATTAATGGATATGCAATAAGAGAAAACAACAGTTATGCTTTCAGTGAGGACGGCGCAACATACGGTGACGGCGAAACCCGTGCAAATGCTGTTGAAGTAACAATGCACAATACGCGCAATAACTATTCCATTCCCGATATTGATACTACCAATACAAATAAACTGACTTTCTCACAAAGCACAGCCAACGGAGCTTATGATACAATAACCGTTCCCGATGGTCAGGCACTGTATATCATGTCTATCATCGCTCAATCAGGTTCAGGCTGTGCAACAACCGATGGGGATAATTATGCATACAATATTTCTTACTGTGGTGAAGCAGGCAGAAATTACTCCGGCAATACCGCTGATAATAACAAAGCTACTCATTTAGCAAGCTACAGTAATGTTGGTACAGCAACGAATACAAATGATCCGGATTATACCATATCTAAACTTGATATGCTTAACGACAGTAAAGCTGTCCCATATATAATTTATAAGTACACAAACTCTTACAAATCCGGAAACAATACCCTCTATCCTGCACGAACCCTGACCAATCGTACATTTTATGTAAATCTTGTCGAGGGTGAGACATATTATCTCCCTGACAGCTTCCGTGGGATAGGTTTTCTGGGTGACAATATTCTTGATGATAATATGAAAATTTACGGTTTTAACGGTAATGGTACGACTGCCAATCCGACAGTTATTGATGTAAATGCCGAGTTTTTTACTAACCAGACAACTAAAGATCCTTATTATAGCACAAATCTAAATAAAAAAGAGTTATTTACCGGCATTGCACTGTTTAATAGCTTGAAACAGAGTAGTTCAACAGGTTTGGACAGAAAGTATGAAAGCGACATTAAATATCAGATCACCAATTTCACTTTGCAGGGCTATTTGTCTGCACATTGTGTTACAGATGGCGGAAAAGATTGGAATGCAGATCATTCTAACAACAGAGATCAAACTGTAATGAGGACGGCCGGCTTTATTCCGAATATTCTTGATAGTAATATTACTCTTTATAATTTTTCAAATATTACTTTTAAGGCTCTTCATATTAACAGTTATTCATTTGCAGGCGGTTTTATCGGATATGCAAATATCGAAGCAGACAACAAAGGTGCTATGATCTATATAAATAACTGTAATGCAGACGGATTCAAAATCGAGGGTTCAGGACGTGTGGCCGGTTTTATCGGTTCGTATGATACAAAGATGAGCCAAAATAGTGGTATCCATATCAATACGGGACTGGACAGTCAGAGAAAAGACAGCTTTAAAAGTACTATAAGAAACACTATTATCAATAACAGATACAGCAAAGATACAAAAATGAACTATACTGCCGGTATTCTTGGTTCTGTCTGGTCGGGTAAGAATAACAACGACCTTCCTTTAGATAACGGAGATAATGCAAGAGGACATCTGATACTGCGAAACGTTACCATAGAAGGCGGTAATGCCGAAAAGAACTATATTGGAAATAAAGACGTGCCTTCCGGTTCAAGCGGAGGTATTATGGGCGGCGGCACCTCAAAGGTGAACGGCTGTCTGATACAAAACTGTATAGTAAAAGACATAGATATTTACGGAAGATATGCCGGCGGAATCATGGGTGAAAATGCAAATCGTAAAAGTTCGGCTTCTATGACCGGAGCGAGAATCTATGGCTGTACTGTATCAGGCAAACTTGATGATAGCGGGAACCCACAATACTCTATTATTGCATTACAATATGCAGGTGGAGTTTATGGCGATACTCGTGATAATAATTCGGCAATTAATCCAAAATACAAAAGCCTTTCCGCAGGTGATACAGATTATGTGGAATATAAAACAGACATTGATGGCGTTAACATTTATGGTTACAATATTATTTGCAGAAATCCGGATAAATCTGATGCTGCTGAAACACATGGAGAGACCCAAAATTCTAGTACAAATGTAACCGGATATGCTGCAGGGGGTATTACCGGAAACAACAATTTTCCCCGCTACATTCAGAACTGCAAAGTCGAAAAGTGTGTGATAGAAGTTGGAACGGGTACTACGGCCAACAATACGCCATGCGGCGGACTGATTGGACGCATCAACAGCGGAACCGTTTACGGCTACAATATTGAAGTTAAGGACTGCGATTTGCAGACACACACTTGGGTAAATGCAAACAACGGTGTACCTGCTCATCCGAAAGACATCAAAAAAGCCTATCCGACCGATACCAATACCCCCGTATCCGGTATGAAATGCGGAAATGTTGTAGGCAACGGAAACAGCAAGAATATAAATATCACTGCTATCCATGTTGAAAACTGT
>JBGVAQ010000468.1:0-2238 GCA_045224775.1 Acutalibacteraceae bacterium
GGTAGGCTGTGAGCTTGAAAAGAAACGTCTTGAATGTGCAATAATGATAAAGGCTGCACTTGCAGATTACGGCATAGATCAGGAAAACAACTGTGACGGCGAGGACTGCTTTGTTGAGTGCAGATAATTTATCCCGCTAAGTTGTAAAATAAAATGGCAAAAATAATAGACCCATATTGAAACCAGTGGTAAAATGTTAAGCGACCAAACCAACATAACCGGAGGTAACAATATGAGTCGCTTAAATAATACCACAAAAACCAGAAAAGGTAAACACCTAAATTACGAAGATAGAATAAAAATCGAAGCATTGAGCAAGGCAGGAATAAAGCCCAAGGAAATTGGTGAACTACTCGGTGGACGCAGCGAAAGGACAATATACCGGGAACTGAAACAGGGAACAGTAGAACTGCTTAACAGTGATTTGACCGTCAGAAAAGAATATAGTGCCGATGTTGCCCAACAAAAGCACGACTATAAAGGAACAGCCAAAGGTCCGGGATTAAAAATAGCAAATGATTATGAATTGGTAGATTTCATAGAGAAAGAAATAAAAGAAGAAAAGAAGTCGCCCTATGCTGTGGCTGAAGAAATCAAACAAGATAGCAAGTATAAAACCAAACTGTGTTATAAGACGATCTATAATTACATAGATCAGGAACTATTTCCGACACTGACAAACAAAGATCTACCGGTAAAAAAAGACGGAAAGAAAAGAAATTATCATCACATCAGAACAGCAATTACCAATGCTAAAGGGACGAGCATATCTGACAGACCGGAGGATATAGATACACGAGAAGAATATGGTCATTGGGAGATGGATACCGTTGTAGGCAAACAAGGAACGAAGACGGTTCTTCTTGTACTGACAGAGAGAAAAACTCGTCAGGAGATGATTTTTAAAATGGCGAGTAAATCTCAGGAATGTGTTGTAAGGACATTGGATAAGCTGGAAAGAAAGATGGGAAGTAAAACTTTTCGTGAAACCTTTATTACTATAACCTGTGACAACGGCTGCGAGAACCTTGATTTTGAGGGTATCGAGAAATCGTGTCTTACGACCATTCAAAGAACACAGGTGTATTACGCTCATCCTTACAGTGCATGGGAAAGAGGCTCAAACGAGAATGCAAACAAGCTTATTCGCCGCTTTATTCCAAAAGGAGCAGACATCGCCGAATTCTCCCTAGGGAGAATTAAGATGATTGAAAACTGGATCAATAACTACCCAAGAAGAATCTTCAACGGACTGTCTGCTAATGCTCTTCTTAAACAACTATTTGTCGCTTAATTTCACTGACATTTTATATTGCAATTTATATAATAACAGATCTATAGTTATTATGCTTGACAGAAAGAAAAAGAGCAGTCTGAATCAGACTGCCCTGTACTCACTTGCTGAAGTACTCAGCCAGAAGTAATACCGGATAATTCTGTACAGCTGCAATTGTCTGTATTGCATAGATGTTTTGTTTCTCCACACTGTGACCGTGAAAAAATTTTAAAGATTGATAAGCCTTTAACCCCTGAACTTGCAGTAGAATTATACGGTACTAATGACGCTGCATTTGGTGGTCACTATGATTTCGGATCGCAATACGGATTTACTCCTGATGGAAAGCCATGTGAATATGATCCCGCTGTTTCATCAGGTGTGTGCGCTCAGGATAATGATGGTGATGATTATATTCCGTTGTACGGGGAAGACGAAGATGGAAATCGCGTAAGATATCATGCAAGAAAGTACCTTTGGGATGGTAATGATGATTATTTCTACGAAAATAAGTGGGTTGAAACCGAAGATGGGGAAGAAGAACTTGTAGGTGGAAAGGCTTACAAGGTAGTTGAGACGCAAAAGGTATAATAACACAAAAGCTCGGCTGAACTCAGTCGGGCTTTTTGTATGGGAAAGGCCCACTGAATTTATCAGTGAGCCTTGAATAGATACAATATAAACAATCAAACAAATGCTTCGAAAATGGTCTTGCCTTCAACCTGATTTGTAACAAAGTCAGATTTCCTGTTTTTGTTGAAACTGTATGTCAGCAAATAACCTTTGTCAAGATGATAATGGTCAAGGTAATTTGCTAATTGTTTTTCTCCGTTTTCGTGATAAGATTCTCCTCTCCAGATTTTGAGTTCTACTACAAAGCGTTCTCCCAAATAGTCAATGACGATATCCATTCGTTCATTGTTTCTGGTACGGCTTTCGACGTAATAGTTTCCTGTGCCGTT
>JBGVAQ010000469.1:0-3735 GCA_045224775.1 Acutalibacteraceae bacterium
TCTTGCTTTTCCTCAGCCTTTTTGGGAGCCTTTTCTTCCTCAACCTTAGGCTCATCGTCCTCCGGCTTATCCAGATTGATCTTGTTCTGTCCGGATATATTGCTGCTGATGCTGTTTCTTCCGGAAACAGGCTCTTCGTTTATCACATTCTGAGCCTCAGGCTCCGGCTCGTTATGCTTCTCTTCGGGTACTTCCTTTATAAGGCCGTTATCAATGGCAACAGCCCTGTCTATTTTATTGATGATCTCTTTATAGCAGTCATTCATCTTATCTTCATCGGGGAACGGATGCAATCCCAGAGTTTCACGTTCCTTGTTGATGGAATCTATGTACTTATTGCCCGGCTTGATCGCAGTTTTCGCCAGTTGCCCTAAAGTTCCAATTGTGATAAAACCGGGGTCATTGAGGTTTTCATACTCATCACCAACAGCCTCAAAATCCTGTTCCATGATAAGACTACTAATATTAAAATCCGCCATACCGGGATTGTTGTATATTGTTAAAATGTTATGGGCGGAAACACTGATAGGCGCTGTCTCCTCGAGCAAGGACACTTTGCTGCTGACCTCTTTGAACAACTCCTCATTAAGAGCACATTTTGACGCAGGATCCTTCATAAGCACCTTGTACTGTTTGAGCAGCGGCTCACACTCTGAAGCGATACCTGCCATTATAGCAAAATCCTTGTGCTTCGGGTCTGTCCAAAGCTCCTCGTAGCTGCCGAATTCGCATTTATTGTTGTCGAATTCCATAATGCTCTTGAATAACTTTTCAAGCTCACGAGCCATTTTATTTTTTGTCTCCGGCGGAGCTGTTCCGGCTTTATTCATAAGGGTACGCATACCTTTGAGAACTTTCTCGTCGCTGTCATGGTTGAAATACTGCATTGTGGCGACAGTGCTTCTGTAATATCTCTGCGTTCCCGTTCCACCGAGCTTCCTTTGGGTATACATATTGCTGATACGGCTGCCGTTTCCAATTCCGTCCCTATGGGTCTCGTTTGTGAAGTTTTCTATCTTTTTTGCAATTTCAGTGTGCTTTTGGTTGATCTTGTCTGCCTTCTCCACCAACCTGGCATTTGCGGGATCTTTGAGATGCCTGTCAGCAAGCTTTATGATCTTCATTGCGCCCTCATCATCCGGCGTCTTTGCAGCCTCTGCTCTGATGTCCATCAGTCTTCTGATGCCGGTGATCGCATCAGTGTTAAAAAGATTACCTTTGTATCCTTTATTATCTTTGTCAAAATCTAAATGATCATTCGTCACCGCAATATAATTTTTGATCTTTCTTTCCAGTTCGTTGGGCAGCTCGATGCTTTTATCCTTTTTGATGGCATCAAGCTCGGCAGTGATAAGCTGACGCTCGTATTCCTCCAGAAACTGTACCTTATGTTCCTCCCAGTGTCTGCCGTTAAAACCTCCGTCGCCTTCCTTGTAACCGCCATGCTCAAAGTCAATGATAACATCGTGCTTTTCAATATCATCCTGTCGGTTGGTGATGTTATATATCTTGCGCTTATCAACGGAAAGCTTTTGATCCTCCAGATACTTTTGCTCAAAATTCTTTATGTAACCGTCAAGATCTTCGATATCCTTCTTGAATTTATCGCCGATCTTGCGCAGCTTTTCTGGGTTTCTCTTCTCCTTAGCCCATTCCTTCGCCCATTCTGCGTTGTGCTCGTTGATCTCCTTATATTTTCTCTGGATATCAGTAACGCCGAATTCCTTCATTGTCTTTTCAACAAGGGCGGGGTCTTTAAGAGTCCATTTCATTCTGTCATCCGAGCCATTCTTTTCTTCCGGCTCAAGATTGTACAGAACATGCTGGAATTTCTGGATGCCGTTAGTCCCCCCGATAATGGCATTACCGGGGGCAAATTCATACCCCAGACCGTTGGCAAGGTTCTTATTCTTGCATCTGAGGATACCGATCTCCTGATTCAGTGCCTCGTGCTCTTTGACGCTGTATTTTTTCTCGATCTTGTCGAGAAGATTCAGCTTGTCATTGAAATACTTCTTATATGAGGAAGCGTTTACGGGTATATACATCGGTGTGTCATTAGTTCCTTCGATAAGCTGTTTTCCGGTGAGCTTGACTTTTTTTCCGGCTCTGTTTTCGACAGTGAATTTACCGTCGGGGGCAGGCTGATTCACTATCGAGAACGTGACCGACTTCTTTATCATGGAATCGACTTCTTTTCTGAGCTTCTGATCCTCTAATGGAATCAGCGAAAAAATATGCTCCCAATAGGTAGATTCATTGAACTGAGACTTTGCATGTTCTTTTCTTACATTCGGCATTTTTATTCCTCCTGATATCTGAATATTTGTTTTGCTTTTCTGATTGTAATACCCTTGTCCCGGGTGATCAGGTGCAGAATTTTTTCTTTTCAGAAAGAAATTTTCCTGCGCCCGTATTATCGGGTGCAGGATTTTGATTTTTATTTCAATTTGGTCATTTCGGGTTTCGGCTGAAGAGTCATTTCATGTACAGCCTCTTTCTGCTTTGCGTAGATCTTCTCATTGTTCTTCTGCTTGACCCCTGCCTGTATCAGTTCAGCAGAGAGCTTCTGACCGTCACCGTCAAGAGCCATTTCAGTAAGCTTTTCCGTACCGTACTTCTTCAGAATCGACTTAAATCTGAGATCGTCCCTGCCGTCGCTGAGGCCTTCCTCGCCGAGCACGTCGTCAAGATTGAAATTCTTTTTGCGCAGCTTGTTGATGGTTGCGTTCTCTCTGATACTGCCGGTCTTCTGGTCGATGGGTGAAATAGCGATAAAGGTCGCAAACCGTGCAAGCTTAACATTCATCTCCTCCTCAGACACCTTTCCGGCACTCCTGCGTATATCCTCATGCACGACCGTCTTGCTGTCCTGCACTATTTCATCGAATTCTGTCCGGGACATATTCTGGAATTCCTTTTCCTTATACTGCTTGATAAAGCCGTTGAGCGTCAAAGACGGATCGTACTTTCTCTGTTCCATCTCGGCGCTGAGACTTTTGTTGTTCATCATGCGCTCCAGTATCTGTCCCGGATCACGCATTGATGTGAAGCGGTCAAAGTGAGCATTTTTTGAGCTGAAATCGGCGTAAAGCTTTTTTTGTGTTTCAAAGGTCTTTTCAAACATTCTGCCGTTTTCCTTATACATACTTTCCAATTTTTCCACCGCCATAGCTTCGGCCACCGTTTTCTTGTATGCCTTCATGTCGGTCTTTACGCCGTTTTCCCTGTCTGTTTCAAATGATGCCAGCTTATTCATGATACTTTTCTTTTCACTTTCCAAAAACTTCTCATATTGCTGCTGTTCGGCAGTCTTTGGCTTGAGGTCGTTATGAACATCAGCTTTCTTTGCAGGCTCTGCTTTTACCTCGTCGGCTTTGGGCTGCTTTTGCTCGGCTTTGATCTCCTGTTCCGGAACAGGCTGTGCAACAACCTGCTTCATAGGCTGTTTTTCCGGCTCTGCATTTTCGATAACAAAGTTCGCAGCCTTTTTCTCATCCTGCACGGGAACTTTTTCCGGCTCGTTCTTTCCGATACCGCCTATCTCTTTTTCATTCACAGCCTCGTTTTCGGGTACATGGTCTACGATCTTGATGTCGTTTTCATCAAGTTCTTTATTGTCATTCTGCGGCTCATCGTAGTCGATCTCGATGTCGTTTTCATCAAGTTCTTTATTGTTATTCTGCGGCTCATCGTAGTCGATCTCGATGTCGTTTTCATCAAGTTCTTTATTGT
>JBGVAQ010000470.1:0-4153 GCA_045224775.1 Acutalibacteraceae bacterium
TGTTTGACAGCCTTAAAAATCTTATTGCCGATACATTCGACAAAAAACAGCAGATATCTCCCGAAAAGCTCATTGAGCTTCGTTACAATCGTTTCAGAAAATACTGATATCAGTCTGACTGATAAAAACAGGTACGGTAAATTTTGAATACCGTACCTGCTTTTTGTATGTGGATTTATTCTGCTGTTGAGTATGGAGTGATAACGACCGGTCCGTATTGGCTGTCGGGATATTCAACGGCAGTTATTTTTCCGGATTTTTCGTCTATGTCGATAACCCCGTAATGACCGCCAAAACCGACTGAACCGGGATTCATTATAAGCATACCTCTTTCGGCTGTTGTAAGCTGATGATGGGTGTGTCCGAAAAGGATTATGTCGGCTTTTTCCTGCTGTCCGAGATATACAAGCCTTGAAAGTCCTTCTTTTACATCCTGTATATGACCGTGCGTGAGAAGTATTTTCTTTCCGCAGAGTGTTGCTGTAAGCAGGCTCGGATAATCGCAGTACCAGTCACAGTTTCCCTTTACTATAAAATACTTTTTTTTAGGAAACTCCCTTTGTATCTCCTCTATGTCACTGTGACCGTCACCGCAGAAAAATACGGCTTCGGCTTTTTTATGCTTTATAATGGCGATGCGCATGTTATTTTCATCCTGATGTGAGTCGGAAAAAACCAATATCTTCATATTTGCCTCCTGTTGTACATATTTATTTAAAGGTGGTGAGAATTATGGATAAAAACAGTGTTGACAAGCTTTTTCAAAGTCTTTCCCCCGAACAGAGAAAAAAGGTGGAAAGCATACTTTCCGACAAAGAACAGACGGAAAAACTCCTGAACAGTCCTCAGGCTCAGGCACTTTTAAAAAAGCTGACGGGAGAGAATAAATAATGGATGATCTGTCCCGTAAGATAGGCGAGATACTCAACGATCCTTCCGCACTTGAACAGATAAAAGAGCTTACGGGGCTTCTGGGCGTGGGCAATACAGAACAAAAGTCTGATGCAAAGCCTGTCAGCGTACCTGCGCCGGCAGGCAGTATGCCCGATCCGTCAATGCTCAATATGGTGATGAAGCTTGCGCCGCTCATGCAGTCAGCCAACAGCGACGACGACAGCACAAGACTTCTCAGAGCATTAAAACCGTTCATGCATGATGAACGCTCAAAGCGTATAGACAGTGCGATACGTCTTTTAGGTATAATGAAGCTCCTGCCGATACTCAAAGGTTCGGGGCTTGACTTTCTGAATCTGTGATATTGTGATGCGGAGGAGTGCGTTTGAGTGACAGACAGTGAGATGCAGAGAATGCAGCAGGAGGCTATCAGAAGAACACAGGAAATGCAGCGCCGTGCAGCCGTTTTCAACAAACCGCCGGAAAGGTCTGCAAACAGAGTTCCGAATGTTCCCGATACGCTGCCCCCACCCCCTGTAAATGAAGTCCCGAAGGAAAGACCGCCCGAAGAACCGGCACGTATATATCACAAACCGCCCGACGCTCGTGACAATACGATGATATCGGGCGGAATATTTGAAACACTGTTCAAGGATAAGGAAAAAACGCTTATTCTCGGCATATTACTTCTGCTTATGGACGAGAAAACAGATAATGCGCTGATAATGGCGCTTATGTATCTGCTTATCTGACCTGACCGTCACCCTCGATTATGAATTTGACGGATGTAAGCTCATTAAGTCCCATAGGACCTCTTGTATGGAGTTTCTGTGTGGAAATGCCTATTTCCGCACCAAGTCCGAACATACCGCCGTCAGTAAAGCGTGTTGAAACATTGACGTAAACAGCGGCAGAGTCTACTGTTGAAGTAAATATCTTAGCATTTTTGAAATCTCTTGTAACGATACATTCACTGTGTCCCGTTGAATATTTTGCTATATGAGCCATAGCCTCGTCTATTGATGAAACGACCTTTACTGCAAGTATATAATCGCCGTATTCTGTTTCCCAGTCGCTTTCATCGGCAGGCTTTACACTCTCTCCGAGTATAGCTCTTGTTTTTTCACAGCCTCTCAGCTCGACATTCTTTTCATCAAGCCTTGCCTTTATAACAGGCAGGGCACTTTCTGCTATATTTTCATGTACAAGTATAGTTTCTATTGCATTGCATACAGAAGGTCTTGAAGTCTTTGCATTGTATATGATATTTGCAGCCATGTCAATATCTGCGCTCTCGTCAACGAATACATGACAATTTCCTGCACCAGTTTCGATAACAGGAACTTTTGCATTTTCAACAACGGCTCTTATAAGACCTTTGCCGCCTCTTGGAATAAGCACATCAAGATATTCGGTAAGCTCCATAAGCTCAACAGATGACTGTCTTGTTGTATCTTCAATAAGCTGTACACAATTCTTGTCAAGACCGGCACTTTCAATAGCCTCCTGCATTATGTATGCAAGGCACTTGTTTGAATTTATTGCTTCCTTTCCTCCCCTGAGTATGCAGGCGTTTCCGCTTTTAAGACAAAGCACTGCGGCATCTACCGTAACATTCGGACGTGACTCAAAAATTATACCTATAACTCCGAGCGGTACACGAACCCTGCGTATTTCCATTCCGTTAGGTCTTGTGCTGCCCGAAATAACAGTGCCTATCGGATCGGGAAGTGCTGCGACTTCAAGCACACCGTCTGCAACACCCTTTATTCTGCCCTCGTCAAGTCTTAGTCTGTCGATAAGAGCGGCTGAAAGTCCGTTCTTTTCGCCGTTTTCAAGGTCTTTTTTATTAGCCTCGATTATCTTGTCCTGATTTTCAATAAGTGCCTTGGCTATTGCTTTGAGTGCATCATTTTTCTTTTCGCCTGCAACTGCAAGCGTTCTTGACGCTGCCTTTGCCTTTGCACCCATTTCGTCAATAATTCTCATTTCTATATTCTCCCTTCGGTATATCATAATGTGCCTTCTGCGGCAACAAACATTGTTCCCAACTGTTCACCGTTCATAAGCTTATACAGCTTTGACGGATCACTTCCGCTCATTACACAGCAGTTTATTCCTGCACTCGTTGCAGCTGCGGCTGCGGTTATTTTTGTAGCCATACCGCCTGTTCCCCTGTTCGAGCCTGAACCGCCTGCCATTTCCCTTATACTGTCATCAATGTGTGTAACGACAGGTATTCTCTTTGCATCAGGATTCTTTCTCGGATCGGAGTCATAAAGTCCGTCTATATCCGTAAGTATTATAAGCAGGTCTGCGCCCACAAGGTCTGCGACTATTGCCGAGAGATTATCGTTATCACCGAAATTCTGTCCGATAAGCTCATCAACTGCGACTGTATCATTTTCGTTTACTATCGGTATGATACCCATTTCAAGAAGTGCCTGAAATGTATTGATAACATTCTGGCGGGAATGTTCATTCGCAACAACATCTCTTGTAAGAAGCACCTGTGCTACAGAATTATTGTACTCCCCGAAAAATTTATCATAAAGGAACATAAGCTCACACTGACCGACAGCTGCAAGAGCCTGTTTATAGCGTGTTTCCTTTGGTCTTGTCTTTAATTTAAGCTTTCCCATTCCTACGCCGATAGCACCTGAGCTTACAAGTATTACCTGTTTACCGCTGTTGTGAAGGTCGCTCAGAACCTTGCAGAGCAATTCAAGATTTCTGATATTCACCTTGCCGTTTTCGTATGTAAGAGTAGAGGTGCCGACCTTGACGACAACACGTCTTGACTGAAATTTTTCCATTGTAAACTTCCCCATTCCTATTCTTTTGACATAACAATAATAGCACATTTATGAAACATGGTCAATAAAAATATAAAAAGCCGGCATGACTTTTTAAAGCCATGCCGACCTGTTATTTATAACACATTATGAATTATGCATTATGAATTATGCATTATCATTCTGCTCTCTGCTTGAGTTCTTCGTATCTCTCAACAGACTTGTCCTCAGCCTTCTTGAAGAGTGTTTCAGCTCTTTCAGGGAAGGAACGTGTAAGAGCACTGTAACGTGCTTCACCGAGGATAAAGTCACGGTAAGAGGTTGTCGGAGCCTTGCTGTCGAGTATGAACGGATTCTTACCCTGTGCTTTAAGCTCAGGATTGTATCTGAACATATTCCAGTAACCGCATTCAACAGCCTTCTTCATCTCAGCCTGACAGTTCTTCATGCCGCCCTTGATGGAG
>JBGVAQ010000471.1:0-3076 GCA_045224775.1 Acutalibacteraceae bacterium
TCTGTGAATCTTGATGAAAATGCCATAGTGTTCAATATCGGCAAGAACAGAGCTGAGGAATGTATTGCTTTTATTGTTCAAGAACATTTTAACGAGCAACTTGCTGAAACAACAGCTGCACCCGAAGGCACAGCCGTTGATCCTCAAATATAAATCATACACTCAAACACAGCTTCTCTCGCCATATGGACGAAGCATTTCTCCAGACCGATCATCTTCTCGGCATCACCGCTGAGAAGAGCTTTCTGATAACAACTGTCAGTATGTATGCTAAAATAAAATTGAGCCAGATAGCCTTAAAATGATAATAAAAAAGTGAGCCACTAAAAACTAAAATCCTGTATAATAAGAGAAAGAGCTTGTGTACAGGAGGAACAAGGAGTGGCAATAGCAATGGAGATCTATGAAAAGATCAGATATTATCGTGAGCATACTGACTACAGTCAACGTAATGTAGCGAAGATACTTGGTGTATCACGCAATACAGTAAAGAAATACTGGGAAGGGCAGACCGTTCCGTGGGAACGAAAGCCCGGCAGCGGCAGGAAGAACGATATCATTACCGATGAAGTCAAAGCCTTCATAATAAAATGCATAGAATCTGATAAGAAAGCACCACGAAAACAGCACCATACAGCTCATAAGATATACGAACGTCTGGTTGCCGAATACGGCTTTGAGGGCTGTGAAGCCTCTGTAAGGCGAACTGTAGCGGAACTACGCTGCAATATTCATGATATCTTTGTACCGCTGTCATACGAACCAGCCGAAGCTGTACAGGTAGACTGGGGTGAAGCAACAATCATCCTCGATGGCTGCAAACAAAAGATACAGATATGGTGTATGCGTGAATGCTATAGTGGAGATATATTTGTTACTGCCTTCTATCGGCAGAATGAAGAAAGCTTTCTTGAAGGAATAGTAAAGGGACTTGACCATTTTGGAGGAACTCCGCAGAAGATCATCTTCGACAACGCTCGTGTCGCTGTAAAAGAAGGCTTTGGACATCATGCCAAAGCGACTGATAAGTATCTTTCTCTTTCAGCTCATTATTCGTTCAGACCGGTGTTCTGCAATCCTGCACAGGGTCATGAAAAAGGTCTTGTAGAAGGTCTGGTAGGACTTGTCAGAAGAAACTTTTTCGTGCCTGTGCCGAATATATCAACCATAGAAGAGCTCAATACAAAACTGCTTGAATATTGTAGTATGTACAGGAACCATAAGATATCCGGCAAAAGCATGACCGTCGGAGAAATGGCCGAAAACTGCAAAGAACGCTGGATACCTTTACCCCCGTATCGCTATGATACATCAAACACGATTCAGGTCAAGGCTGATGATTTCTCACTTGTGAGATTTGATCATAACAAGTATTCAGTTCCTTATCAATATAGCTCCAAAACTATAACAGTCAAAGGCAGCGGCAATAAGGTAAGAATGATGTTTGGTGGAAATCTCATAGCTGAATATGACCGTGATTATCACCACAATTGCACTCATTACTGCCTTGAACACTACATAGGACTTATCGAAAAACGACCAAGAAGCGTTTACAATGCTGCGCCGATAAAGGAGACTGTTCCAAAGGAATTTTATCAATTCCTGATGAAACTCGATAATCCTAAAGAGATCGTTAAAGCATTGAGACTGTATCTTGATACGGGAAACGAATTACTAAAGCACTTGCCTTATGTAGATTCCTATGATACACTATACGCCTGTGTTAGTGGTAATACGGTAAAAAATGTGCCGATAGAATCATCAGTAAAGATAATACTGCCGGATCTTAAACGATATGATTCACTGCTGAAAGGTGGTGATACAGTATGAACAGTGTACAGAAAGAAACGATCAAACTTTACGCCAAGCAGCTCAGAGTACCTACTTTTAATAACTACGATAAGGTCATAAGGCAGCTTTCAACTGAGGACGGTTATGAGCAATTCCTGATAGAGCTGATGAAACAGGAACTTGCAGAACGCTCGGTAACAGGTCAGAAACGCAGGATAAAAGCTGCAAAATTCCCGTCGCTGAAAACACTTGATGAGTTTGATATGACAAGGCTTGAAAACGTCAGCGAAAGTACAATACGGCAGCTCGCTTCCTGTGACTTCATAAAACAGCGTCAGAATATCGTTATGATAGGCAATCCCGGAAGCGGAAAGACACATCTGTCGATCGCTCTGGGTATGAATGCCTGTGAAGCGGGATACCGTGTAAAATTTTACACTGCGGTCAATCTCGCATCTGAACTTGCAGAAGCTGTTCAGATGAACAGGCTTTCAAGGCTGGAGAAAAGTCTCAGTAAGATAGATTTGTTGATAATCGATGAGCTTAGTTACCTGACTTTCAACAGATATCAGTCGGAGATGCTATTCCAAATCATATCCGAACGTTCAGAGAGAGCCAGCGTGATAATCAGCACAAATCTTGAATTTTCAGAATGGACGCAGCTTTTTGAAAACGAGATGATGCTTGCTGCACTCATTGACAGAGTCACTTTCAGATCCTTCGTTCTTAATATGAACTGCAGCTCATCTTACCGTATCGACTCGACCATGAATAATGATTAGTGGCTCATTATTTTTTTATCAAAACTGGCTCACTTTTTTATTAGCGCTGTGGCTCAGTTTTTTATTGACAAAGGCACATGGGCTCTTTTGCTGCTTTGATGTATCTTCTCAGAGATACATTTGGAAGATGGCCGTTATGGATAAAAAAGAAAGCTCTCTGTTAACCGTGATACTCATATAGAAACTTTTGCACTTTTTATTGAGGAAAACCCTTTTGAAAAAGGGTTCTTCCTCAAACTCCTTTCCTAAAACTTTCAGTTTTAAATTTTAGCCCCTGACAGGGCGCTCCAAGTAAACTTTAAATTTTTACTTTATGTGGAGAGCGCCCTGTCAGGGGCTAAAATTCGAATTAAAAGTCTTTGGAAAAGGGGTTCGGGGGAAGAACCTTTCCTCAGAAAGGTTTTCCCCCGATATAAAGTATAAACTTCTGTATGAGTATCGTACTTTTCAGCTTTCGGGATTTTTTATCACTTGAATACAGCGAGGAGGAATCCTGCTGCAAT
>JBGVAQ010000472.1:0-2048 GCA_045224775.1 Acutalibacteraceae bacterium
AATGCCGCTGCCGGATTCATTTACAGGATAAATGAACAGATTGCAGTAAAAATACACTTCAAAAAGATGTTTGAGAGAATTATTCATAATGAAGTATATCATTACAGGAAGTGACGCAGCCGCCTCTCCTGCAACAAGAAAAAAAAGTGACGGCAATATCTTTTTATGCCAATGATTTCTGAAATAATATACAAGCATGAATGCTCCCATGCCGATATAAAACCCCAGCAGAGAAAATTTTATCCATAATACCATACCGGAAAAAACACCTGTTACGAACCAATGGAAATATGATAATTTTTTCCGGTAAAGTACAGCCTTCAATCCGAAGTAAACACAACAGGCTATAAGCGGCAGACAAAGCTCCTCCGCTGAACCTCCCTGCTCAAATGCCGCAGAACCGAATATAAAAGCAGCCACAAGAGGAAGATAATATATCGCTCGTTTTTCACAGAAAAGCATTATTATCTTAGCCGAAAATATCATAAACATAAAGCATGACGCTATCTCTATGAAATACACCCCAAGAAATGATGCATCCGATATCAGATACGCACAGGAATATATGAAATACAGAAGCGGTCCTTTCTGTTCAAAAATATCCCTGTAAAGAACTCTGCCGTTCATAACAGATTTTCCGACAGTAAAAAAACAGTTTGCATCATCCCAGTTATTCATCGGATAAAGCGGTGATGATTTGGAGCAGACAGTTATCGCCGCAATTGATATTACAAGCAGGAAAATAATATTGCAGATACCCAGTTTATTGTCTTTATATAAAATATCATTATGCAAGGGTCTGAAAAAAGCTTTAAGTCTTTTCATCATAATCCTCCATATCTTATGTTCAGTAAATTCCCTGAACAGTTACCTCACCTGAATTGACAACGATATTTTTATCTCCGTCATAAACTATAAGCTCACCGCTCGGAGTTATGTCAACAGCTTTTCCGTGAACATCTCCGGTAACACGCTTTACAGTGACCTCTCTGCCGACAGTTGCACAAAGCTCTTTGAAAAGCTTCATATCATCTACCGAAAGACTTATAAAGAAATTTTTAAGTATAGCATCAAGATATTTTATTACAACACCAAAAAATTCATTCCTATTTATCCTTGTACCTGTTTCTATAAAAAGTGATGTTGCCTTATCGGATATTTCATCCGGAAAATATGAATTGTTTACATTTATTCCTATTCCTATAGCCACATGATCTATTCTGTCACTCTGTGCAGTCATTTCCGTCAGTATGCCGCATATCTTCTTTTTGCCGATTATTACATCATTCGGCCATTTTATACGTGCATCGGTTTTTGTATATTCTCTTACCGCAAGACATACTGCAAAACCTGCCGCAAGTGTTATTGACGAAATATCTCCCGGCGGAAGCTCAGGCCGGAGAAGTACGGAGAAAAACAAGCCTCCGTCATCAGAATTCCAGCTTCTTCCGAAACGTCCCTTGCCTGCCGTCTGTTTTTCGGCGGCAACTATTGTACCTCCCGGCTCACCCTTTGAAGCAAGCCTTTTTACCTCCTCATTAGTCGAATCTACCGACTTCAATATAACAAGTCTTTTTCCGACCACTTCGGTTATATTACCGTTCATTATTTCATATTCGTTAAGCATATCCGGAGCACTGACAAGCTTATAACCCTTATTTCTGACTGAGATTATATCACAGCCTTCCTCCTTCAACGCATTTACATATTTCCATACCGCACTTCTTGTTATTCCAAGCATGGAGCTGAGCTTTTCACCCGAAACAAAATCATCGGCTTTTTTCAACTCTGAAAGTATCTCTGATTTCATAACGATTCACTTCCATAAATTTTTTAGTTCAAAGCTGACCGAAAAAATATCATAAAGAAGCGGTGAGATTATCATAGCATAATAAAACGCCGATCATTCACCGCAAACTATACAGATTGTAACATAAAACACATGAAATATCAACCCTGTTAAATTTACCGAAAATAAAAGCAAAAAAGCGCCCTGACTTTACATTTGAAGTAAGTCAGGGCGTTTCTGGAGACTGCTGGACTTGAAC
>JBGVAQ010000473.1:0-4228 GCA_045224775.1 Acutalibacteraceae bacterium
CATTCAGTATAACTCTTGTCAGACAGCTTTTCTTATATGTTCCGCTGCTGCTGATATTTGACCATTTCTTCGGTTTCGGCGGTCTTCTTATCGCACAGCCTATAACAGAGGTAATAATGATGGCCGTTTCTGTATGTCTTCTTCGCCGTGTAATTCTATCGGAATCAAAAAATCAATAGTTATACCATAGTTTCAGCATCTGTAAGTTATGACGGCAAATTATAAAGCTGAAAAAAATTCAAGATATATTTAACCCGATGTTCATATGATCTCCATATTATCTATACAGTTACCTGTTATACTCTGAACAATTAAATAATATGAGGTGACTGACTATGAATCTGTTCAGCAATAAAAGTTCCGGCAGCCTGCCGGTAAGAAAGATCTCAGCTCTGATATTGGCGGCATTTATATCTTTGAATTTATGTGCATGTTCGCAGTCCGATAATAAAGAGAAAAAAACTGTAAGTATTATAAGTGAAGCGTCACAGGAACAAAGCACCGATGATAAAAGCTCTGATACAAAAGAAAGCAATGTTTCTTCAAACGATGCAGACGAAGTAAAAGCTGACAAGGCTGATTATGATACGGCAGTTTTCGGTAAGGATGTTCTGACGATAAATATAACAGCCGATAAAGATAAATGGGAGGAGTTCCTTAAAAACGCAGGCTCTAAACCATGGATACAGTGTGATATTGACATTGACGGCGAAACCTATAAGGATGTAGGTATCAAGACAAAGGGTAATACCTCTTTGCAGCAGCTTGTAAATGATGATACCACTACACGATACAGCCTTAAAGTCAATTTCGGAAAATATACCGATGGGCAGACATGTCACGGTCTTGATAAGCTGGCACTTAATAATATTTATGCCGACAGCACCTATTTAAAGGAGTATATGTCATATGACCTTATGAAATATATGAATGTGCCGTCATCATTGTGTACATTTGCGGAAATAAAGGTCAACGGTGAACATTTCGGATTTTATCTTGCATTGGAAGATGTTGATGACAGTTATCTTGAAAGAATATACGGCGAAAATAATTCCGTGAAAGCATATAAGCCCGAAGGAATGGACATGGGTAATGCTCAGGGTGGTATGCCGAAATTTGACGGAGAAAACGGTCAGCGTCCGCAGATGCCGGAGGGTATGAACCCGCCTGACAATAATAATTTCCCGTCAATGCCCGAAGGCATGAATCCACCTGACAATAATAATTTCCCGTCAATGCCCGAAGGCATGAATCCGCCTGACAACAATAATTTCCCGTCAATGCCCGAAGGCATGAACCCACCGGATAATAAAAACGGTCGTGGCGGTATGGACGGAGGAAGAAACGGCGTTGACCTTAAATATACAGATGATAGCACTGAAAGCTACAGCAATATATTCGACAATTCTATAAACAAGATAGATGATGCAGATAAGCAGCGTCTTATCGAATCACTTAAAAAAATAAGCAATGGTGAGGATATAGAAAACTGCATTGACACAGACGAAGTATTGAGATATCTTGCATGTAACGTCTTTCTCGTAAACCTTGACAGTTATCTTTCATCAAACTGTCATAATTATATCCTTACAGAAAATAACGGCAAACTTTCAATGCTGCCGTGGGATTACAACCTTTCTTTCGGTTCATATCAGGGTGAAAACTCAGACAGTGCCGTAAACTATGCCATAGATACAGTATTCAATGGTGTAAGTGCTGAAGACCGTCCTATAATTTCAAAGCTTCTTGAAAATGAAAAATACCGTGAAAAATATCACGAGTATCTTAAAGAAATAGCCGAAAAATATGTACAGTCGGGTATTTTTGAGCAAAAGGTCGATAAGCTCAGCAGTATCATTGATAGTTTTGTAAAAGACGATACAACATCATTTGACGGATATGATGCATTCAAAGAAGGTGTCGAAAGTCTTAAACTGTTTACAACTCTCAGAGCAAAGAGTGTACTCGGACAGCTTGACGGAACTATACCCTCAACATCTGATGAACAAAAGAACAGTGACAAGCTGATAGATGCCTCGGCACTCGATATGAAAAAGCTTGGCTCTATGAATATGTCTGACAAAATGCGCCGATAATTCAAACAGGCTGCCGCATCCTTGACTTTGTGCGGCAGCCTGTTTTGTATTCATTCAGATAAAATGTTTATTGCCTGAAGATACTTTTTTTGTCTTTCAATATCTCTTTCGGTAACAGTATCATATCTGCTCATATCACTGTTGTGTCTGAGATCTGCAAGCTTTACTTCCTTTGCTGATTTATTATTCTTTATATTTGCTATATAATCCATGTATGGTACATCCGGAGAATGAGTAAGCAGCCTTAAAGCATCTGTTACTTCTTCGGGAAAACCCGCACTTTTCAGATCATCAAAGGTAATGTCTGTATCTTCGACAACATCATGCAGCAGAGCGATTATCGTTGTTGTTTCATCATTCATTTGCTCGGCTAAGTGAAACGGATGAAATACATATGGCAGACCTGACTTATCTTTCTGATACTTATGGGCTTCAAAACAGATTATCATAGCTTTTTTTGTAAGTGGTGTGTATAACATATTGTTTCTCCTTTGATATATTATTCCCGAAAATCTGACATCATTTTTGATTTGCTATTGAATTACCTATTTACCTATGTTATAATAGACGTATAAGGAGTGATCTGAAATGATATCAACAAAAGGACGCTATGCACTCAGGGTAATGATAGACCTTGCACAGCAAAACAGCGACGGATATATTCCGCTCAAGGAAATAGCTGAGAGGGAACACATATCCAAAAAATATCTTGAAATAATCGTAAAAGAGCTTGTCGGTGCAAAACTGCTGACAGGAGTAAGCGGAAAGGGCGGCGGTTACCGTCTTTCGAGAAAACCCGATGAATATTCTGTCGGTGAGATACTTGAAGTCACCGAAGGTACTCTTGCCATAGTGGCATGTCTTGTAAAGGGTGCAGACGAATGCCCGAGAGCAAAAAGCTGTGATACACTTCCGATGTGGTCAGAGCTTGACAAGATAATACACGATTATTTTTACAGCAAAAAATTATCAGAATTATTATGATCTGCAGCTGCTGTCACTGCTGTTGCCGAATGGCAATAGTGGTGACAGCATTTTTTGTAAAAACAAAACTTTCAAGTGACAGATACGAAATACGTTCATGTCGTTTTATAGTTTTGAAATATATTCCCTGCCCTTTTCTGTAATTCCGGTTGCAGTAAATTCCAGAAGCTCACTGCATCCGAATCTGGAATTAGCTTTTACAAGTCCGTTTCTTCTGAGAAGTTCCAGTGCTTTTCCTATGTCGCTTACAGAATATCTTTTACATTCAGGTGAAGCCATAACTTCATTGAAACTTACGGTTTTTTTCGTTTTTAGCTCATTATTCAGGTACAGCAGTATATTCTTCACACAAAAGTCGTTCAACTGCATATTTTTTCACCTCTTATCTCTGTCATTATAATCATAGAATATATCATCCAGAAGCTTATCAAGCTTTTTTCTGTCACCGAAAGCCGCTCTTACAAATGCTCCTGCATTTTGCAAAATAAGCCTGAAATACAGCCAGTCCCCCATATCATCATATTTTCTCGTAGAGTTTACCAGAAAGTTTTTTGTAAGCGTCGTATATCGCTTTCCTTGAAGTCTGCCATACTTTTTGAGTTTTTTCGCTGTTGCAACATCTTCCATTGCCTTTATTTCCGAAAATCCGCCGACTGCAAGGAATGTTTCCTTCTTCGCCCAGAAAATACCGCAATACAACCCTGTAATTCCAAAGCCTATCCTGCATAGTCTGTCATTACAATACAAAGGAAATGAATATCTGTCAAAACGTATCGGCGCACCGCCGCCTATATATTTTTCTGTCGCAAGCTTTGCCGCTATCTCTCTTAATGTCCCCTTTGTCATGCGGTTATCACAGTCGATAGTAACTATAACTTCTCCGCTCGCATTATATATTCCTGTATTCCTGACACTTGCAATACATCTTTCATCATTATATAAAACCCTTGCACCGCACTTCAAAGCTATTTCCGCCGTTTTGTCAGTACACCGGTTACATACAACGATTATCTCCGTTTCACCTTTATAAAAGTCTGCCGCCGCTTTTATAGACTTTATACAGCGTGAAACATATTTTTCTTCGTTATGTGCCGGTACTACAACAGTAAAAGTATATTTCTTCATATACATTCCTCCGATTACTTTTT
>JBGVAQ010000474.1:0-4084 GCA_045224775.1 Acutalibacteraceae bacterium
ATCGTCAATGATGACCGGTCTTTTGATATGTACTCTGTCGTTGTCCAGAACGTCAAATGCTTCCTCATGTTCCAAAACAAATCTGACAGCTTCATAAGTCGGAGAAGATTTCAAAAATCTGGCTGCTTCTTCCGGAGATTTACCATCGGTAAGGTATTTAAACTGTGACAGAGCATTAATGCTTACTCGTTTGGACTTTCGCTGCAGCTTTGCAATTAATGCTGTGATCTGATTTGAAAGCTTGTCTTTTTCGAGTACTTTCAAACCGTCAATTAAATCTTTGAATGCTGTATTAGGATTGGCTGCAACCGGTTTCATGTTGCTGACCGGTTCAAGGGTTTCATAAACACCAACAGGGTCATAAATCTCAAAGTGGGTTTTATTTATTGAGGGACAAAGCCTTGTTGCGCGGCCAAGCATCTGTTCAAACAGGATTCTTGACTTTATTCTGCGCATAAAAACAAGATTCGTTATTTCGGGAACATCAATGCCTGTAGTAAGAAGATCGACTGTTACAACTACTTTAGGATTACTTTCATTTTTAAACCGCTTGATAGCTTCAAGTATTTTCTTTTTGTTTCCACCCTCGATGCTGCCAGTGATCTTCATAACGGTGTCATTGTCAACACCATATTTGGAGTATATTTCTTTAAGTATTTGAACTATCATATCAGCATGACTGTCATCAACTGCATAGATCAGGGTTTTGCCTTCTCCATCGGGGTCGAAATCCATAGCTATTTCTTCAAAAACTGCTTTGTTGAAATTCGGGACTATAATTTTCTTATTAAATGAGTCAACTTCAAATTTCATATCATCTTCGAGTTCGGCACTATTAATGACTTCCCCTGTGTTAGGATCGTAAATAGCTAAGGTATCACCCTTTTTATACTGAATGCCGCTGTCCCGAAGTTTTGTATGAATATCATGTGGCGCATCGTGGTCAACGAGATATCCATCTATGACAGCTTCCCGGTACGAGTAAGTATACACTGGCCTACCAAATATCTCTGTTGTGTGAAGTGCTGGAGTTGCGGTGAGTCCGATTTTTACAGCATCGAAGTACTCAATTACGGTTCTATACTTGCTGATGTAGTCATCCTGATTCCGGTACAAGAATTCTTCATCGCTTAATTCTTTGTCGAGAATGTAGCCTCTGTGAGCTTCGTCTACTATTATCAGATCATAGTCCGTTACAGAAGGCATAACATCTCCTTCACCATAGATGATCCGCTTAACGAGACTCTGAACGGTAGCAATATGTATACAGGTTTCTTTATCGATCGTTTTATCGTCAAGACCTTTGATATTGTATATAGAGTCCAATGTCATAAGGTCCTCGATTTTGACTTCCTTGAATACATCAAAAGCCTGTTCCCCAAGTGCAGTACGATCCACAAGGAAAAGAATTCTCTTAAATCGGTTGCTTTTAATAAAACGATAGATCATTCCTAAAATGGTTCGCGTTTTACCTGTTCCTGTTGCCATAGACAGCAAAACAGTTAGAGCACCGTTGATTATAGCTTTTTCAGCAGCTTCTACGGCTGAAATCTGATAATCACGAAGGTTCAATCCGTCGGGATCACGCAGTAAATCATAAGGTGTATTGCTCAATGTAGAGTTAGCTTCATTGATATTCTGTTCAAGCAGTTCTTTAATTCCGTCCGGACTTATCCATCCTTGCAGAGCTTTAGGAGCATTTGAACTGTTTCGCAGATCAAGAAACCATATTCCGGATTTAGTTTCTATTTGTTTAAGGTATTTTCTGCCGTTGGTTGCAAACACAAATGGAACCCGATACTTGCCCCATGTACCGATAAGATAGTCTGAATGTTCTGGTTTAATCATAGAAGCATAATCCTTACATTGACAGTCTATCACAGACGGTATATCGAGAGCGGCTTTCTTAGCTTCAATTATTCCGACAAGTTTCAAACCTATGAACAGAGCATAGTCTGCATAGCCATTTTTACTTACAGTAGAGTCTGTTTTCCATTCTGCAATAGCTATGTTTCTGCCTTTTTGTGGTCTGGTGCCTTTTGAATACCTAAGGTTATTGGTATCAGCTTCCCAGCCGAATTTCCTCAATTGTTCGTCTATTATCAAGCGAGTTTCGGCTTCGGTAAGATCTATGTCTTCAGCAACGGCAGCAGCTTGTTCGGTTCGATCTGACTTGTTCGTCTCGGAGGCTGCCGTCTGCACATCCTCAATTTTCTGAATCAGTTTTGCAATTTCATCTTCTTGACTCTTAATGATGCTTTGATAGTCAACCTCTGGTTCTTTTACAGGCATTACAAACGGTTCAGGACTGTATTTCCAATCTCCGTATACGCTCATAAACCAGCTTGCTAAATGATATGTCATCTGTAGGAGAGTTTTTGCATCATCAATCGAATCCTCATAGTTATGAACTGCATCATTTCGTTTTTTTCGAAGGGCAAATAGAATGTCATCTATCTTGCTTCCTCTTTCGATCAGTCCTTCTTTTTTGAGAATTGTTATTCTGTTTGAATGAGTGTTGTCATAGTCGGGTTCAGGAAGGTGTTCAAATTTGAATATCTCTTGTACAAGCCTTTCTGCAAACATACCAAGCTTGTAAATGCAGGTATTAGGATCATCGTAAAGATAATTCTCTGCCATGCTGCCGATTTTAGACAGTGTCGGCCAATAAAGGTTCAGAAATCCAAAGTTTGACTTCATAAGATCACCACCGTTTATATGTTCCGATAATATATGATTATGAGAATATACTTAACATAATTATATAGCATTCTAACAAAAATAACAAGTAGAAAAAAGGAAAAATATATCTATATGTACAATAAAACGTACCATGAAATGTACAAAATATATTGCTATTTTACAAAATCTACATTATAATAGATTATATATGGAAACATGGAGGATCACCAATGCCAGACTTTATAATAGATAATATTTTCACACACTCAGCAGAAGATGCATGCAAATATGTAACTTTGAGTGAATTTGAAGAAGATTTCATCATTGGTTGTCATATAGATGTTCTTGCAATGCCTGAAGATGTTGATGACATAAAAGAAAACGAAATACTTGAAAACCCTGACCTTGCTATTAAAATAGGGACAGTATCCGGATATTTGCTTCTGTACTACGAGATGGAGAAAAACAACATGGATATTCATGAGGCTTGTGATGCAGAAAATGCTGATCTGGAGTTTGTATGCTCTGCACTTATGGAAGATGACGGACCTTTGGAGATAAATCCCGGAGCCAACGTATTCTATATTCACGAGATAGAACTTGAAAAAGAATATGACACAAAAGAAGTTCATGAATTCATAGCAACAAAGCTCCATAAGATAATATTGGCACATTACCATGTTGAGCCGGAAATTCTTGTTTATTACCCCAGACCACTTCCATACGATACAAGATACGAAGATATTAAGAAAGAACTTGCAAGAAATGCTTATTCGGAATATCTCGAAAGAAGAGAAGGTAGAATAGAAGATGATGATAAGCCTCATCTTGTTTTGAGTGAAGATCAGGTCAAGATAGTTATGGGTATGAGGGAAGAAGGATATACATATCCTGAAGGGGCAAAAGATCTGCCGCTGTGGGATAAATATCAGGCTGTAGGCTTCAGCGAATGGAAGAATACGAGAGTGTTGTATAAAATAATACAGTAGGGAGGAAGGCAACCGTGACAGATAATATTGAAGTACTGTTCCACAGCAGTATTCGCATATGCAGTTCTGCCGGGATCATCTATATTGATCCCTTCAAAATACAGAATAAATACAACGATGCGGACTACATCTTCATTACGCACGACCACTACGACCATTATTCAGTAGAAGATATCAAGAAAGTAGTTGGAGAAAAAACAGTTTTTGTTGTTCCTGAGAAAATGGGCAAGACTGTAGTTTCTGATTGCACGGGTCATGGAGAGATAAGAACAGTTTCTCCAGGAAAAGAATATATAGTCAATAATATTGAGTTTGAAACTGTTGCTGCATATAATCTGTTCAAACCGTTTCATCCGAAAATGGCAGGGTGGTGCGGATATATCCTGATTATTGACGACAAAAGGATATACGTT
>JBGVAQ010000475.1:0-2505 GCA_045224775.1 Acutalibacteraceae bacterium
ATTGCAAACACAGCTAACGGGAATAAAGACAGTGAAAGTGAATTTGCTGCAGAGATCGGACAAAAGGTAAAAGAAAAACCTGAGATCGTAACAGATTTAGAAAAGCTTCTGACAAACGATAATTGCCGTAACGGTATGCTCAGATATATTGAGGAATTTGAATCAGGTATTCTCAAACAGCTTGCATCTGATATCGGAGATAATGGTGCATATCTGGATGAAGTAAAGAAAAGATTCAATGCAGATGCTGCAAACTGGGTATGGAACTCAGAAACGGCAGATGACAAAATCAGGGATGTTATCCTTGACTATAAAATAATTGCTGAAACAAATAAGAGCCTTCCGAAATGTATTTCTATCAGAGAAGTTATTCAGGGCTGGAACAACAAAACAAATAACATCCGTATGTCCTATGAAGCTTTGAAAAAGTCTGTTGGTGATCTATCCGTATTCCTTGAAGCTCTGCACAATATGAAACTGAGTAATGAACTTCTGGATCAGAAAAAAACGAAGTTTTATGATCTGCTTTGTGCACAGCGTGAAGCCTTTGATCGCTTTTATGCTAATCAGACAAGTACATTCAAATTAGTCGCATCATCATTCCTGAGTGATCTTGATGATGCTGATATAGAATCATTATACAGCGGATTTTCATCAGGGCAGTTTACGAAATCCGCATCGGAGTATTTTAAGTATGTAGAGAAAGAAGTATCTGAATATCTTAAAGGTCAGCTGAAGAAAAAACTCAGAGATCTGTGGTTTGAAAAAACGGGTACTAAAGATCCAATTGATTGGTCTTCGAGGTATGACACTCCTATACTTTGTATGTTTGAAGATGTGGAACGTCCCGAAGCAAAAAGAATTTTTGAGATTATGAGGAGTCATTCACCATCGGAAGCTGATGCGAATAATGCATTAGTCTATTTGCAAAAAGCTGGGTTTTATGATAGACTTGCCGATTCAGCTGAGCGGAACAGATGCTTTGTAAAACGAATTGTTGGGGATTATTCCATTCTATTAAGTGATGTCACAGCTGTCAGAGATTATATTTCTTCACACACGACAGAAACACCATATTACTGGATGGACAATTCTGCTATTCAGAACATTATTCGCAAATATGCAGACAAGCAATACAAAACCGGTGGATGCGAACGTGCTTGGTCGGTAATTGATCAGATGAATGCAGGAGAACTGAGGGGATACTTAAAGGATCTCATTTCTGACAATATTAATGTAGGTATTGAAATACTGAAAAATAAGTAGGTGAAAAAATGTATTGCCATGATTTGAATGATTGCTATGACCAGATCAGAGGCTATTCCGAAGGAAATTGCACAGGATACCCTTTGATCGTTAATACTGAAAACTACACAGACTTGCAGGAAATACTTAATCGGCTTAATGCAGACCAGAACAATAAGTGTATTTTGGTGTCAAAGCATCTTTTTTCAAACGGACTTCCTGATGTTCAGAAAGTTATGAGCCTTATGTCAAAAGAAGAAAACTGTGTTGTAGTAGGATTATCTCATTGCATGATGCTTCGAGGTAAGGATGCAGTTGACAGAATGCTTGATGAATGTCTGGGATATTCCGTCAAAGGACATACTGTTATTTTAGTAAGCCATTGCCGTCATTATCTGGAACATTATTGCAAAAGAGATATACGACTCGAAAATCGAATACTTTTTTTATCGGGAGAAAAAACACCCTTGCCTAAGATCAAGTTAGCCACTCCTGATAATCTTCCAGATGGATTAGATTATCTTGATGGTGTAGGAAGTCTTATTTCTTACCTTGAAAGGTTAACTGATGTTGAAGTAGAAAGAAAAAAGTATATTACGGTAGCAACTTCTTTTTCACCTTCTTTGTTCAGATCATCAATGTATCCTATTAATGCTTTTGCGGGTATTTATGATCTCCTGACAGATACTTACTCGGATATAAAAAATGGTACTGATAAGGAAAATGGAACAGATGAACAATGGTCATGGCTTTTATCTGAAATGAAAAACACGAATGATTTTTGTTCCTATCTTAATAACCGATTTGGTTCGGTAACAGAACTTTCAGCCAATTTAGAGGATGTATTTTCTTCTGACGATAAAAAAGCAAAGTGGTTGTTATGGCTTGGATTGAAGATGTTTGGTGATAAATCGAACGAGTATCTTACCATTGTTCTTAAAAACAGTAATACTTATGATGATTTTGAAGAGCATATCTATAAAGATTTGCTGGACATTAATTCAGAGGATCCTTTATTTGACAGATATTATGCTGATCGAAAACAATTATTGTCACGCTTACCCGAAAACCTGTCTATGATCAGATCGTATTGTCAGTTAATTGGAAGACATGGGAAAAACGGGATATATTATCTTACAGATATGACAAATGATGAAGAAGTTGCACTGATGAAGCTGTTGGATCAGTATGATTGGTCTGATCAGGAACTTTATAACGCTATTGATCATGGATTTCCTGAATTATCCCTGTATATGCGTG
>JBGVAQ010000476.1:0-1163 GCA_045224775.1 Acutalibacteraceae bacterium
CTCGTCAAGCCCGTGCAGGAGCTGTATGTATACGCACTCTGCACGTTCATGCTCCTCACCGTCCGTAGACATCATCAATTCAAGGAAATATGCCTTCGCTTCCTCATAGTCTGTCCAGACCTCACGCTTTCCGTTATAGACGGTAGTGACCTTTCGTGTTCTCGGCATTGCCAATTCTGAGATTTTCAACATATCTGTGACCTCCATAAGTTTTATTGTAGATACATTATATACCACAGCAAACCAGGAGTCCAGCTCTGCGGAGAATCTGTAACTATTCTTGTGAAATGCGCAGCAATCATAGCACTTTCCCCAGTGCAAAACCACAGTTTCAATTAATAATTCAGGGCATTATCGGTTAGTGCAGGAGCAAAAAAGCTCTGCTGCTCATCTGTTTCATCATCTTGTGATGAATTATCCGTTCCGTTGATGTAATCTTCCATATTTTCCGCTTCATCTTCCTCGGAATACATAACAGGCTTACGACCTTTGGTTTTATGAAGTTTCAGAATATCAAGAGGATACTTCATTTTTCTGTTGTAAAAGAACAGGATCGCCTCAGCAAATCCAAGAGAGCCGATGCTTCTTTCATGGGCGCTGCGAGTGATCTCTCTTATAGATCGCTCTCCGAGCTTCTCCTTGAAAACATCGTCTACAAGCTCAGTATCATAGGTGAAAATCAGCCTTGCCATAGCACTGAGCATATTTGCCGAGAAAGAGTTTACATCTCCCTCCCATGTACCGATCGTCAGACTAAGCACCCTTGTGAGATTTTGCAGTCCATATTTATCATAGATGTTTTCAATGGTCGATATTGCACAGATAGCACCGACCTGTTTTGTCGATGAAATATGTAAGCCGAATGACTCCACCAGGTCTCTGATGATAAGCTGTTTATCGTTTCCTGCTTCAATATTGGCGACAAATATCTCATAAGGGCTGAGAGCTTTGGTATACTTCATCTGATTGGCGAAGATGTCGGCTTCATGCTCATAATACAGATCGTCATAGACCATACACCAGACAGGAGTATCACGGGAACCGGAGACTGTTGCAACAATTTCGATGGTGTGCTGACCATTGAAAACATAATTGATACCGTTTCGACGGCTGACTTTTACAGGATTGATCTGATACAAGTCAAAATTCTCAACAGCTTTTTT
>JBGVAQ010000477.1:0-3492 GCA_045224775.1 Acutalibacteraceae bacterium
GCCTGCGTGCAACACTGGAGCAATACGGTATCAACGATATTTTAGAGATCAGCAGGGGCAATATCCGTATAGTACCTGAAAAATTCGACTGTGATCTGTATCGTTTTTATGATGGCGATGCCGCTACGGTAAATTCCTATCGCGGACAATATATGAGCGATTACTCATGGGCAAACTTCACAGAAGCAAATATGACATGGAATTAAGTAAAGAAAAGCTCCACCGTTACGCACGATGGAGCTTTTCTTTACGGTCAGGAATATGAATCGTTATCCTGGTACCAATGTTTACTTTGCTTTCGATCTGCATAGTACCTCCGCACATTGAATGTATCCTTTCACGGATATTCCGCAGACCTATATGCGTGTTATCTGCCTGTTCCGCCATTTCTATATCGAACCCTTTTCCGTTATCCTCTACCACAATATCAAAACCGTTTGAAGTCTTTGATGTACTCACCCTGACGATACCATGCTCACGGCTTCTGATGCCGTGACGTATCGCATTCTCAACCAATGGCTGAATAGTAAGTGCAGGTATCATAAAGTTTTTTTCGGGTGTATCATATTCCACCGAAATGTTATCAAAACGTACCTGTTCGATCTCACCATATATCTTCGTATTCTCAAGTTCTTTTGTAACGGGTATAAGATTCGGCTGACTAAGCGCATCAAGGTTCTGCCGTAGATAACTGCCAAAACGTTCAGTAATAACAAAAGCCTTTTCAGGATCAATCCGGCAAAGTGCCTGAATGGTTGACAGTGTATTATAAAGGAAATGCGGCTGTATCTGACTCATCATGATCTGTATGCGCTGTTCTGCCATCAATGCCTGTTCATGCTCACGCACAAAACGCAAATGCAGCCAGATATAATACAGCAGTGTACTGCTCACAACTGCCATTGTAAGATATGATACAAGACGCAGCTGACGATCAAAAAATACTTCAAAAGCAACAGAACCGACAATTATAATAATATTGAAAACAGGTATAAGTGACTCCCTCTTTTTAGATTTCCTGACCTCCCTGAATGTCAGATATATCAGAAATACAAACAGTGCAGCACTGATATAATAACAGGTAAATCCCAGTAAACCTCGTTCGAAATCATTATCTTCGCTTATAAAGAAGCCTATTTTATCAGTAAAAAGTGAACTCAGATAAACCGCTGCGTTGAAACCTATCATAATCCAGAGAGGCAGGAGACGGAGATTTTCACCTACAATATATATCAGCAGCAAAATGATAAGCGGTCTGATACAGTATCCGTATGCAGCCACTATTGTCCTGATATACGACATACCAAAATACTTGCTCAATATATATTCACTGACATTCTGCACAAGCAGACTGAACACTAAAAAAGTGTTGATAAGCATTATTTTTTTATGCCGCTTTTGTATATAAGGATCAAGTATAACAACAAATGCCAGTCCGATTATCTGTAACAAAAGCGGAACAAGAACAACATATTTTGTATACATGGTATCACCTTTATTACATTCTGCTCCATACAGCACAATATGCCTGTGTACGTGCGGCAAATATTTCGGTTTGCAAAAGTTTCTGTATCTCATCTTTTGTATACCATCCGGCTTCTATTTCTTCCATTTCGGAATCGCTCGGAAATATCTCCCCTTCGGCTTCTCCTACAACTACAACAGTTTTTTCATTTGAAAAACCGACTGCCGAATAGCTTTCCTTCCATTCCTCGCTGATATTCCGGAGTATAAGGCCTGTTTCCTCACGGAGTTCACGCTCTGCGGACTTTGCGGTTGTTTCACCTTCATCTATCAGACCTGCCGGAAAATTATATACCCACTCCCCTACTGCCATACGGTATTCATGGTTCAACAAAATCCTGCTGCCTGTTTTATCATGTATTATCATAACAACAGCATCAGCTTTACAGTTATGAAGATCATATGCATTCATAATATCAGGATTACGGCTGATTATCTCATAGTTTTTTATCGTTCCGCTTGCGGCTTCATATTCGATATTATAACGTGTAATATACTCTCCCTGATGAATTTTTCTGATATTTTTGTATTTCATGTTTATACTCCCTTTATTGTTTCAAAAAAAATACAATCATGTGTGCATCTGCCTTCAAAAGCCCCTTCACATATCGGCATTTCACACAGCTTCTGAGATTCGTCATCATTCCGTCCGATACGCTTGCGTACATATCCGATATTTTTAAAGTTGGATTCTTTTCCATGCTGAAATGCAGCACAGGTATTTATCCAGACTACATTACAGTCATCGTGTGCACAAAGGTCAAATGACTGACGAAAATCATATGAACCGGTCGAAAATGACGGAACAATTATAAGCGTCAGCTTAAAACATCGCATAAGCTGTTCCATATATTTTGTCGTAATAAAATCCTTGCATATAAGAACTGCAATTCTCCCTATTCCCTCATGATGAAGAATATTAACAACCATATTCTGTTTTATTCCTTCAAGGAAACATGTTTCCGATCTTTCCAGACGAAACGGATTCTGCTTTGTCTGACTGCATATAACAGAACCTCTATTGTCAAGTATGGCAACTGTATTCTGATAATTATTCCAGAAAGAAGGTAAAAAAATAAGTGAAGGTATATTCTTCTGCTCTTCTTCCGTCAGTGCTTTCAGTTTTGCGCTGATATAATTTTTCATTTCAGGATTACCAAGCATTTCGGGAAAAACAATAATATCGCTTTTATTTTCCGATGCTGTCAGAATCTTCTGCCATACTGCCTGATTTTCTTCCGAAAAACTTTCGCTTTTATAGTTTATCTTAAAATACTGCACCATATCTTTTTCATAATCATCTACAGAAAAGCCACGTTCCATTCTTAGCGGCGAAACTGCAATTTTTATTTCTTTCCTGACCGCAAAATCCGGAAATACATCATTTTTCAGAAAATAGTGCTTATCTATAAGTTCACCAAGAATTGAGTTTTCAAGCATCAGCATATTAAAAAGAAAATTGTCAAGACGGTTATAGCTGTGTAACAAGCGGTGTTTTCTCTCCCATACACATGAAGTTCTGGGAAGAATACCTATTCCTGTAGTTTCACGGTTTGTATTAAGAACAACCGAAAAATCATCCGACTGACACTCCCTGATTTTTTCAAGTAATAACGTCTTCAGACCTTCATCAAGTACCTGCAGTAGCCCTATTATAATAAAATGATAGGATTGCTGTTCCAGAAAATCAATATACCTTTCCAAAGCCTGAAAAAAGCTACCGTCCATATCATCTTCTTTTAACTGCCTTATCAAAAAGCCTTCATCACGGTTTTCCTTATGAGAATCCTTTTTCTTATCAACAAACAAGAACCCAAGACTATTCCTTATTTCATTTCTGATCTTTTCTTTTGCTGAAGCAGATATACAACTGTATCTGACAAATACCGATTCATCAATGCAGGGATTTGTCATGTAGGAACAAAGCCGGGCAATTATATTATATATCCGTACCATTTTTCTCTCCAT
>JBGVAQ010000478.1:0-9960 GCA_045224775.1 Acutalibacteraceae bacterium
TATTGTAGTTGACGGAATGAGAGAGGACGGCAGCTATTGTACGGATATAATATACTATGACATAGCAGGCGACAGGCTGGTAAATCCGCTTTCAATACCTTCCGCATCATCATACATAAATCCGACTGTAAGAAAAGACCAGATATATTCACAGGATATAAACGGCGATGCCGTGATAGAAGTACCTGTTGTTACACAGATGCCGGCGGCTGTTGATGAAAAGGCTGCAAATATATGTACGCTGACTTCATGGCAGAATTATGATGCTTCAAGAAACAAGCTCAAAACAGTTATGAATGCCGTAATGTATCTGAAGGACGGATATTATTTCAAAATGCCTGACAGATGGCTGGGAAATGTTACTGCAAGAAGCAATGCCGAATCAAGAGAGCTTACATTCTATATGTGGGACAATGAAAAATCGGTTCTTGGTGACAAACTTCTGACGATACACCGTTATACAGAACAGCAATGGAATGAAGCCGATAACACTAAGATGATAAGGCTCAGCGATCCGGTACTCGGAAAGGCTGTATATGCGGCAGAGATATTTACCACAGACAAGGATGAAAACATTAATATAACGGCTAAGGAATTAATGGATCTTTTCGTAATAATGTAAATATTAACAGGGGGTAAGAAAAATGAAAAATATTCTGGTTGCAGAGGACGAAACAGCGATAAGAGAATTTATAGTCATAAACCTTGAAAGAGGCGGCTATAATGTTACGGAAGCAGAAAACGGTGCTGTGGCTATACAAAAGTATGATGCTGCCGGCGGAGATTTCGATATTGCAATACTTGATATAATGATGCCCGAAAAGGACGGACTTCAGGTATGCAAGGAACTCAGAAAAAAGAACGGCAATCTTGGAATAATAATGCTTTCGGCAAGGACACAGGAAATGGATAAGGTATCCGGACTTATGCTCGGTGCTGATGATTACATAACAAAGCCATTCAGCCCGACAGAGCTTGTCGCAAGAGTTGACGCACTTTACAGACGTATCGCAATAGCAGAGATGCGTTCCGAAAATAATTTCAAGGAAGAAATAAAATCGGGTAATTTCGTTCTTAATCTCAGAAATCATTCACTTATGAAAAACGGTAAGCTAATCGAGCTTACACAGGTCGAATTTCAGATAATGGAATATTTCTTCTCAAATCCCGGACAGGCTCTCGACAGAAGTGCAATACTTAAATATGTATGGGGAGAAGCCTATGTCGGTGAAGAAAAGATAGTTGATGTAAATATCCGCCGTCTGAGAATGAAGATCGAGGATAAGCCCTCATCGCCTAAATATATCGTGACAGTCTGGGGACTTGGCTATAAATGGGAAACCAACTGACTGTACGGAATATTTTTGTGTATGGGGTGAATTGACTTGAGAGGTATTACAAGAAGATGGCTTTTTAATACTTTCGGCGTGATACTTATAATACTGTTCGTGCTTGTTATAGTTTTTGCTTTTGTTATACAGAACTTCTACTACAGCGGCATTTTTCAGGTACTTAACGGACGTTCTTCGGAACTTGTCAATATTTTTACGGAAAGCGATTCTTTCATATCATCCGCAAGATACTATACGGAAAATTTTGCCGATAAAGAGCTTATGGAGCTTATGGTAATAAACAGCGAGGGCAAGGCTGTCATAACATCAACAGGTTTTGCACCGGACAACAGCCAGCCTATGCCAGATTATGACGAGGCTATACAGTCCAAAGAAGGCTATGCCGACTGGCACGGACATTTAAGCTCCGGTGAAAATGTAATGGCACTTACAAGAGTTATATACGATAAGGAAGATAAACCCGTAGGTGCGATAAGATATATAGTATCTCTTGAAGAAGCGGACAGAAAGATATTCATAGCGATATCTGTTGTCTGCCTTGCAGGTATAATGATACTGTTCTTTATATTCGTTTCGAGTACATATTTTCTGCGCTCGATAGTAAGACCTGTAAAGGAGATAAGCCAGACAGCCAAAAAGATAGCTCAGGGAGATTTTAATGCTCGTATAAATAAATTCTATGATGACGAGATAGGCGACCTTTGCGATACGATAAACTATATGGCGGGAGAGCTTGGAACGGCGGACAAAATGAAGAATGATTTTATATCGTCCGTTTCGCACGAGCTGAGGACACCGCTTACAGCTATAAAAGGCTGGGCGGAAACCGTACAGCTTGACGGTCTGCGTGATAAAAAGACGGTAGAAAAGGGTATAGGCATAATCATCAAAGAGGCTGAACGTCTTAGCTGTATAGTTGAGGAAGTGCTTGACTTTTCAAGAATACAGCAGGACAGAATGGTGCTTATAATGGATAAAATAGATATCCTTGCAGAGCTTGATGAATCCATATATATGCAGCGTGAACGTGCGAACAAGGAGAACAAGCATATAGTATATGATGAGCCTGAAATACTGCCTGCCGTACTCGGAGATAAGAACAGGCTGCGTCAGGTATTCATAAACATAATAGACAATGCGCTCAAATACAGCAGTTCGGGCGGAGTTGTAACTATAAATGTAGAGGAAACAGACGATGATGTAATTATAACCATAGCCGATAACGGCTGCGGCATACCGGCGGAGCATCTGCCGAAGATAAAGCAGAAATTCTATAAGGCAAATCAGACTGTAAGGGGTTCGGGAATAGGACTTGCCGTTGCTGATGAAATAGTAAGACTGCATAACGGCAGACTTGATATAGACAGCGTTGAAAATGTCGGTACAACGGTAACTATATCCATACCGACTATCAAGCCTGAATCCGAAAATCAGGAAGAAAATGATAACGATAATGATAACGATGCCAATAACGACAATGATATCATTTCATAATATTCAGAAAGGGATAATGATATGGGTAAAAAATCCGGAAAGGAAAAAACGGTAAGAGTTACCTCCATAGGCGGACAGGCACTTATGGAAGGAATAATGATGAGAGGACCTAAAAAAACTACTGTTGGTGTAAGAAAGCCTGACGGCAGTATAGAGCTTGAGGAAATACAGCCGCTCAATCTCACCCAGAAGTACAAGCTGCTCAGACTGCCGATATTAAGAGGCGTTGCAGGTATGATAGACTCTCTTGTAACGGGAAACAAGGCACTTCTGATGTCAGCGGATAAAGCACTTGACGGTGAAGAAGTACCCGAAGAAGAAATGAGCAAGCTTGATATATGGCTTGATAAGCATTTCGGAGAAAAAATGGTAAACTTCATAATGGGTGCAGCTATGTTCATAGCTATAGTATTCTGTGTAGCAGTATTCTTCTTTGTGCCTACGTTCCTGTTCAATCTGCTTGCATCGGCGTTACCGTTCCTTAACGATCATATGGTATATCGTTCAGCATTCGAGGGAATTATAAGGATAATACTTTTCCTTGTTTATATGGGACTTGTTACAATGAACAAGGACGTAAAGCGTGTATTTCAGTATCACGGTGCAGAACATAAGACTATATTCTGTTATGAACACGGTCTTGAGCTTACAGTCGAGAATGTAAGGAAGCAGATACGTTTCCATCCACGCTGCGGAACAAGCTTTATTGTACTTATGCTGATAGTAGGTATAGTCATAGGTCTTTTCATACCGTTTACTAACGTTTGGTTAAGATCATCTATAAAAATACTTCTCCTTCCGCTTACGGTAGGCATAGGCTATGAGCTTATAAGGATATGCGGAAAGCATGACAATATAATAACAAGAATGATAGCAGCCCCCGGCGTATGGATGCAGCACATCACTACAAAAGAGCCTAAGGATGACATGATAGAAGTAGCGATAGCCGCTATGAAGGATGTTATCCCCGAAAACGGCGAGGATATCATAAGATGACATATCAGGAGCTTTATAAATATACAAAGGAGCATGTTTCTGTATCTGAGGCAAGATGTCTTTTTGAAGAACTTCTGAGAATTGACAGGATATCACTTGTTGAAAAGGGCGGCTTACAGTGCAGCGAAGATGAAAAAACGCTCATTGAAAGAGTCGTAAAAAAAAGAAGTGAAGGCTATCCGCTACAGTATATCATCGGAAAGTGGAGCTTCATGGGGAATGATTTCTGTGTGGGCGAGGGTGTGCTTATACCGAGAGATGATACAGAGGTTGCTGTTAATGAGTGCTTAAATGCCGTAAAAAATATACGCAGGGCAAAAATAATCGACCTTTGTTCAGGCAGCGGAATAATTGCCGTAACTCTTGCAAAGCTTTTGCCTGATGCTGAGATAGTCGCACTGGAGCTTGAAGATAAGGCTTTCGGCTTTCTTGAAAAAAACATACAGCTTAATAAAGCCGTTAATGTAAAAGCCGTAAAGGGAGATATATTCAGGTCATTTTCTGATTTTGAGGATAAGAGCTTTGATGCGGTGATATCAAATCCGCCGTATATAAAAACAGATGAAATAAAGACACTTCAGAAAGAAGTCGGCTATGAGCCTGTTTCAGCACTTGACGGCGGAACAGACGGACTTGATTTTTACAGGTGTATAGCTGAAAACTGGCTTTCAAAGCTGAAATCGGGCGGAATTATCACTCTTGAAACAGGAGAAGAACAGGCTGATGATGTAACAAGGCTTCTTTCGGAAAAGGGTATATCTGATATCAGGACGGTAAAGGATATACAGGGACTTGACAGGGTAATTTTTGGTACTGAAAAAGGCGGTTAGTGACGTTCAAGTTCCGTTGAGATATTGCAATTTGTATTTTAAAATTGTATAATTACATTGCAAAAGGAAATTTCCGAAAATAAGTCTTGAAAGGATAGAGGAAATATGGCATTCGATAAACAGAAAGCACTTGAAACGGCAATGAGCCAGATAGAAAAACAATTCGGAAAGGGAGCAGTAATGCGTCTCGGACAGAATGCAGCAATGCAGGTGGACGCTATCCCGACAGGCTCACTTTCACTTGACCTTGCACTTGGTATAGGCGGTCTTCCCAGAGGAAGAATAACCGAGATATACGGCCCCGAATCATCGGGTAAAACAACACTTGCGCTTCACTGTATAGCAGAAGGTCAGAAAAACGGCGGTATAGCAGCATTTATTGACGTTGAACACGCACTTGATCCCGGTTATGCAAAGGCACTCGGCGTTGATATAGATGCACTTCTCGTTTCACAGCCCGATACAGGTGAGGATGCGCTTGAAATTACAGAAGCACTTGTACGTTCAGGCGCTATAGATGTAATTGTTGTGGACTCGGTAGCCGCACTTGCACCGAAAGCTGAAATTGAGGGCGATATGGGTGCATCACATGTAGGTCTTCAGGCACGTCTTATGTCACAGGCGCTCAGAAAGCTTGCAGGCTCTATATCAAAGCTCAATTGTGTGGCTATTTTCATAAATCAGCTTCGTGAAAAGGTCGGAATACTTTTCGGCAATCCCGAAACCACCCCCGGCGGCAGAGCTTTGAAATTCTATTCATCTGTAAGACTTGATATCAGAAAGGTAGAAGCTATCAAAGTCGGCAGTGAAATAGTCGGTTCAAGGACAAAGGCTAAAGTTGTCAAGAATAAAATAGCGCCTCCGTTCCGTGAGGCTGAATTCGATATAATGTACGGTCAGGGAATCTCCAGAGTAGGAGAACTGCTTGACCTTGCTGTAAGCATTGACATAATCAAAAAGAGCGGCGCATGGTTCTCGTATGACGGAAACAGAATCGCTCAGGGACGTGACAATGCAAAGCAGTATCTTAAAGATAATCCCGATGTCGCTAAAAAGGTAGAGGAAGAACTTATGGCAAATAAGGATAAGCTCACTTTTGTAAAGTCAAAGACAAAGGCTAAGACCGGAAAGGTATCCGACAAGCCGGAAACCGAACCTGTAGAGCAGAGTCCGGCAGCGAGTGAACAGCCGCCTGAGGCCGAGCCGAGAACGTCCGGTGCAGACATTGACATAATGGTGGAGTGATATAATGCTGATAACAGCAGCAGAGGAGCGTAAAAAGGGTATGACTGCGCTGTATATAGACGGCGAATATGCCGTAAGTGTAGATACCCTTACGCTTGCCGCAAGCGGCTTTAAAACAGGCTCGGAAATAGATGATGATGAACTTTTCGAGCTGTTGGAAAATTCAAAGATAAGCCGTGCGAAAGAAAAAGCACTCTATCTTATCGAGTACCGCAGCCGTACACGCAAGGAAATAGAAGATAAGCTCATACCGCTTTACGGTGAAAGAGCTTCTTCACTTGCGATAGAACGGCTGGAGGAGCTTGGTCTGATAGATGATGAAAAATTTGCAAGAGAGTATGCCGAGCAGCTCATTTCCCGAAAAAAATTTTCGAGGGAAAGAGCTGCCTTTGAGCTGTTTAAAAAAGGTATAGACCGTTCTCTTGCAGATGAGATACTTGATGAGATAGAACCCGATCCCGTTGAACAGATAACAGAGCTTCTTGAAACAAAGTTTTCCGGAAAGCTTGAAAATGAAAAGGATCGTACAAGAACGATAAATTCACTCAAAGCTATGGGCTACAGATGGTCCGATATAAAGGATGCTATGAGTGAGTATATAGATTATTGATCCCGAAAGGAATGTGTAGGATATGTCCGTAAGAGTAGGAATGGTAAGTCTTGGATGTGCAAAAAACAGGGTAGATGCTGAAATGATGCTCTATACGCTCAAAAACGCCGGTTATGAACTTTCAGTCGATCCGGCTATGAGTGATGTCGTGATCGTTAACACATGCGGATTTATAGAGGATGCAAAGCAGGAGAGCATAGACGAGATACTTGAGCTGGCTTCACTTAAAAAGGAAGGCAAGATAAAAGCTATAATCGTTACAGGCTGTCTTGCAGAAAGATATCAGCATGAGGTCATAAAAGAGCTTTATGAGGTAGATGCTGTTTTAGGTATAGGAGCAAACAGTGATATAGTTGATGTTGTGGAAAAGGTACTTAATGGAGAAAAACAGGAGCTTTATCCCGACAAGACAAATCTTGCACTTTGCGGAGGACGTATCAGGACAACACCGTTCTACTATTCATATCTGAAAATAGCAGAGGGCTGCGACAATAAATGCACATACTGCGCTATACCTATGATAAGAGGACCGTTCCGCAGTCGTCCGATGGACGATATACTCAGTGAGGCGGAGGAGCTTTCAAAAAAGGGAGTCAAGGAGCTTATAGTCATAGCACAGGATACGAGCCGTTACGGTGAGGATATTGCCGGAAAGTCACTTCTTCCCGAACTGCTTACAAAGCTTTGTGCGATAGAGTCTGTCTGTTATGTGCGTGTGCTGTACTGCTATCCCGAAAGAATGACAGATGAGCTTATAGACGTATTCGCAAAAGAGGACAAGATACTTAAATATATAGATATACCCATGCAGCACTGCAACGGCAGAATATTGAAGCTTATGAACCGTCACGGCGACAGACAGTCGCTTACGGCACTTATAAACAAGCTGCGTGAAAGAATACCGAATATAACGATACGCACTACATTTATGACAGGATTCCCGTCCGAAACAGAGGAAGAATTTACAGAGCTTTCGGAATTTGTAAATGAAATGAGATTTGAACGTATGGGCTGCTTTGCATATTCGGCAGAGGAGGACACACCGGCTGCAAAGCTGAAAGATCAGATACCCGAGCAGACAAAAAAGCACCGTCAGGAGCTTCTTATGGAACAGCAGCAGATAATAATGGCTGAAAATGCTGCGAAATATGTAGGAAAGACCATAAAGGTAATATGTGAAGGCTTTGACAGATATGCAGAGTGCTTTTTCGGAAGAAGCAAGGCGGATGCACCTGAGGTTGACGGAAAAGTATTTTTCATCGCTGAGGGCAGCAAGCCGAAAATAGGCGATATAGTAAATGTTGATATAAGCGACACTCTTGACTGTGACCTTATGGGACAGTACAGGGCTTGATATGACGTTCAAATAACATTGAAAGGGTTCTTGCCGTATGAATACTCCAAATAAGCTGACTATGCTCAGGCTGATATTAGTACCGTTTTATGCATTTTTTCTGCTCATGCCTTCGATACCGCATCATTTTCTTATAGCATTCATAATTTTTGCGGCTGCGGCATATACAGACCATCTTGACGGAAAAATAGCAAGAAAGAAAAATATGATAACGGATTTCGGAAAGTTTGCCGATCCGCTTGCTGACAAGGTTATGATAGTTGCCGCACTTGCATGTTTTATACAGCTTGACATAACAAATGCCGTTGTGCTGATAATCATTGTCACGAGAGAATTTGCCGTAACATCAGTAAGACTTGCCGCTGCGGATAAAGGAAAGGTCGTTGCCGCTAATAAATGGGGCAAGGCTAAGACTATAAGTCAGATAGTTTCGGTTCTTGTCATAATGCTTATGTATTACATTCTTGAACTGCATAATCTTGGTATAATAACTCTGGGTAACTATGATACGACTGCATTCTGGTTCGGTGTTACATCGGATATACTTATGTGGATAAGCGTTGTATTCACGCTTATTTCAGGAGTAATATATATAGTACAGAATATTGATTTTATAAAGCAGGCAAAGTGAATTATCTTTCGGAGGGAACAAAATGGAACATTTTGAAAAAACAGTCAGCTCAGAAGTGATATTTGACGGAAAAGTAATTCATGTTACACATGATGAAGTGGAGCTTGAAAACGGCAGCAGAGCCATGAGAGAGATTGTCGGACATCCCGGAGGAGTATGTGTTGCTGCACTTACGGAGGATAATGAGCTTTTGTTTGTAAAGCAGTTCAGATATCCGTATAAGGAAGTGCTTATAGAGCTTCCGGCAGGAAAGCTTGAAAAGGGACAGACTCCCCTTGAAAACGGAAAAAGAGAGCTTCTTGAAGAAACCGGAGCTGTCGGCAGGGAGTATATGACTTTGGGAAAGCTTTATCCCAGTCCGGGATACTGCGGAGAGATAATACATCTTTATTTCTGCAAGGTTGACCATTATGAGCAGCAGTCACCCGATGAGGACGAATTTCTTGATTTTATCAAAATACCGATAAATAAGGCAGTAGAAATGGTACTTAACGGTGAGCTGCCCGATGCAAAAACACAGGCGGCTGTACTTAAAACAGCAATGCTTCTTCCTGAGCTGAAGGTGAAAGAACTATGATAAATCCCATAGTTATAATAGTAAGTGCGGCTGTTTTTCTTGCGATGCTTACAATATGCGTTATAAACAAACCGAAAAAGCCGATAGTCACGGGCACGGTTATATTGATACTTGTGTGCTTTATAACGTTTACTTTTCTGATAGACAATGCCATATTGTCAATAAAGACATCACCGCCTGACAGCTTTATATGCTTCCTTACAATGAATAACTCACCTGTATATAATGATCTGGCTTTTTCGTTCAGTACGTTTGTGAAGTGTGATATAACTCTGATAATCGGCTCGCTTGTTTCACTTTTTGTTGAGATGCTTCTTATACTCAGGAAAGGTCAGGATAAGTAGTAAGTATGAAAGATATAGGGGTATATCTGCACATACCGTTCTGTAAAAGCAAGTGTCCTTACTGCGATTTTTTTTCGGGATGTGCGGATGATGATACATTTGAAAAATATACCAATGAGCTTTGCCGTCGTATAGAATATTTCGGTGAGAAACTCGGCAGAAAAGCCGATACTCTTTATTTCGGCGGCGGAACTCCCGGTGTTCTG
This sequence comes from Acutalibacteraceae bacterium, assembly GCA_045224775.1. Taxonomy (GTDB): domain Bacteria; phylum Bacillota; class Clostridia; order Oscillospirales; family Acutalibacteraceae; genus UBA1213. The sequence goes on from JBGVAQ010000478.1 coordinate 9,640, forward strand.
GGTTCGGAGCGTCTTTGCAGGATATATGATTCTGCAAAGAACGCTTTTTGTATTGGTGATGCAGAGGTTACTGCCGAGATAAATCCCGAAAAAAAGGACATTGATTTCGGTATGCTGAGAAAAAAGGGATTCAACAGAATATCGCTCGGATTACAGTCTGCTGATGACAGAGAATTGAAGTTACTGGGCAGACTGCATGATTCAGAGCAGGCGGCAGATTGTATAAAGCGTCTTAAAGAGGCGGGCTTTGATAATTTTTCGCTTGATCTTATGATAGCTACGCCGTCACAGACAAAGGAAAGCCTTATGCGTTCCATAGAT
>JBGVAQ010000479.1:0-5637 GCA_045224775.1 Acutalibacteraceae bacterium
AGTCAGCTATGACATCTACGAATTTATCCTGTCTGCTTTGTTTTGCCGCACCGGCAAGAGCTACATCCGTATTCATAGCATATTCGATATATGATCTCAGCATTTTTACACCATCAGATTTAGTTCTGCTCAGATCAATATCTGACGGCATGATCGAACCAACAAGCTTTACATTGATCTTAGCTCTTGTGATTGCTACATTTAGTCTTCTTTCGCCGCCGGCTAATCCCAAAGGACCAAATCGCATAGACATCGGGCGATTATTTTTCTTCTGCTCCATTGTCTTGGCATATCCGATACTGAAAATGATCGTATCACGCTCATCACCCTGAACATTTTCAAGATTCTTTACAAAGAATTCGTCATCGTCATACCCGTTGTTGTTTCCCGTGCTTGATGAAAAGAAGCTTGTAGGAGGCGCTGCTTTGTATCCCCTGCAATAATTACTTGCTTTCCTCTCATAATAGCTCCGATAGCATCCTGTGGAAATATCTGTGATGCCTCGTCAAAGATAACCATATCAAATTTATAGGACTCTGCATCCAGAAAATATGCAACAGAAAGCGGTGACATCATAAGGCAGGGCTTTAATGTCAGGAGCAGTTCAGGAATACTTTTAAACAGCTTACGCAAAGGCATGTGACGGGACTTTTTACTGAGTTCATGACGCAATATTCCAAGCTCCGAACCGGCTCTTGCAACACTATCTGTCTTGGGATAGGATGAAATGATTCTTTTCCTTATCCTCTTCTGAGCAATTGAATATTGATAGCTGTCAAGTTTTCTGAAACGTTCAAGATGCTGCTCGTGCATTCTTCTGCGGAAGTTTTGTATTGACGGAATTTTATTGATCTGCTGTGCAATCCACTTTGAATAAAATCCCTTTTCAAAAGCGTCTTTAACATCAACGATTTGATTATCCATAGCCACAATCTTTTCTGTAAAATCAGCTAATCCGTGTTTGTCACATTCAGCCTTTGTTTCGACATAATCAAGCCATTTTATAAGCTGATCAAATCCATTGATACAAGCATCATATCGTGCTGCTACATCTGACAGCTTTTGCTCGGAAAAATCCACTGCTTCAAACTGAGCGGAAAATGCACTGATCTTTGACTGAGTTTCATCGACAAGTCTTTTAAGCTCAGATACATCTGTTGCGAATACTGTTTCAAATAAATGTATTTGTTGTGTTCTACGGCTGCAAGCAACCTTTTTTACTTTATCCGGAACATCTCCATCAAATATCGCTGTCAGTTTTTCTGCTATACTCAAACCACGAGATATTTCATTCCAATCAGTCTCTGTTCTGACATAAGCATCAGCAAATAATCTGCTAAGTTGCTTATCCTGCTTATTAAACCAAGATAATTCACGATTCAGCTTCATAAGCCAGCAAATCAGCTCACTGATACCGTCATAATCCAATAAAGAATCTCTTTTGGCAGATAACAGCTTATTTATATATTCACGCTGAGCTGTACAGCAATTCAAAAATTCATTTATCTGAGGAACAATTGATTTGGAAATATCACTTTCAACATGAAAATCAACAGTATAATTGCTTTCATATAGCGCATCTCCGATACTGTTCAATACTATGTCAGACATTGTTTCCGAAATCTGTCTTGCCTTGCCGGAAAGCTGCATATCACCGATTATTTTCAACAAAGCATTGATAGTGTCTTCAGGAACAGTGAAATACGGAAATGCTTTCGTGATTTTGGCAGCATTATCCAATCCATGATTAATTGCAGCAAAATCAGTTTCAGTACCATAATACAATTCCTCAAAAGCTGCGGATAATTGTTTCTCGTGATCGTCAAACCATTTCTTTTCAGATTTTGCCTTGCTTACCGTTTGAAGAACGGTAATTAAATTCAGGAGGTCAAATGATAATTCAGTCTTTTTACTGCAAAGCCTAAGCGTATCCATATCTTCAAGAAAATGCTTTCTGCGTACAAAAAATGACGATGTATAGACCATATTAAATCGTTCCAGTATTTGTTCTGTTTATCAGACCTTTTTCATCAACAGTCAATACGCTTTCTTCCCAGTCACTTTCCAATGATCCCATACAGTTGTCGTACTCGTTTTTATGAATCAGAGCTTTTTCTGAAAGCGGTATAAGAGTAGCCTGCTTTCTTAAATCAAACCAGTTTCTCTCAAAAAACGGAGAATCAGCTGTCAATGAAAGAACCTTTGAGATCATTTTCATACCGCTTAATGAATCATTCTGTTCATAATTTAGCATTTCAAGAGCATTATGATAAGTCCTGATAAGATTTGCTATTTTATTAAGCAGGCTTTTAGCAAAGGTTTGCTGATTCGTCAATACTTGTAAAATGGTCTTGTTCGATGCATTGCTGAATGTCTGGGAATAGCTTCCGCCAAATAACCTGTCTAAATCCTCAGCATCAACATACAATACCGACTTATCCCATACAGTCAGGATTTTTCCTTTTATTTCGTGATAGTTTTCAGAGTGAGCCTTTGCCTCGGGCATTATTGCTTTGCCTTTGTTCAATATATTTTTATCAAACCATATCGGACTGATATAATCCGGACGTGATAAAAGAATTAATGAAACATCCGTCAGCATTTTTACATCGTTAAAGCTGATAATACCATTGATACAGAGTATCGAATTTATCTTCTCGGAGATCTTTTCAATTTTTCTTAAATTCTCAGATAAATTTTCTGTTTGACGAACTAATGATTTCTTGTACGACTGATCAAATGATGCCGCCCCCGTACCGTTCCACGGATTATTACTCAAACGACCTCCAAGGTTTTTTAAAGCTTTCTCAAAAGCACTTACATGATACAGCAGATCTGCATATTCACTATCTGTAATTGTCAGTAGATCATAAAGCTTAAAATCAACAGATGTTCTCTGCTCAAGAGCAGATATTATTCCGAAAACGGTATAAATACTCTTATGCATCGGTTCTATAATTTTGTGCAGTTCCTTTGCATATTTATCAAGAAAGCTTCTATCGTGGAATAATTCTGTAAGCTCCCGTGAATCTGACAGATCGTTTGATTCTTCCTTCAGACTCAGATTTGCACCGATACTTTCAATTATTCCTTTTTTGTTTGCCTTATAATTATGCAGTGAAAGGCAGAAATCATCCAAATGAACTTCCGTCAGACGCTTGAGAACAACCTGCAAAGCTGCAGCCTTTTCAGAAACAAAAAGTATCTTTTTACCGTCTGCCATTGCTGAGGTCCCTGCATAACAAAACTGACACCAAGCTTAGAAAGAAGTATCGCTTCATCCTGACTTGAATCAGAATCAATGACCTGATGCCATTCATCAGGCTTGGTGCTGTCAAAATCATAATGTATAGCTTCAGCCGGAAGTTCTCCAAGTGCGTCCTTATCTCCTGACATTGTTCGCAATACCGGATCAGTTATCAACAGATCGTTATTATCATCCAAATCATGATACATACTGATCTTTAAAAATGAAAGCAACCCGAGACTTACTTCCCGTGTCAGTTTCCATCCTGATTTGTCAACGATACTTTCTACCTGTTCAAAATATTCGTCAAACGAGTTTTTATCTGTTAACGAAAATTCCGGAAGCTTGATATTATACTCTGTACTGAAAAAATAATCCAATGTAGGATTAACTACAATTTCATCATCGTAACGGGAAAGTGTATAAGGTGACCGGAGAGATTTCAGTCCGAGAGTAACTGGCATTACAAGCAAAGGTGCTTTAAGCCAGAGAGAGCTCTCACGATTCTTTTCACGCCAATATATAAATCCAAAGCTGAGATAAAGAATATTAGTACCCTGTTCTTCCTGAGCAAGTTTTGCCTTCGAACGAAGGTTTTTCAAAGTCTTTTCTCTGTCTATGATTGTTCCGTCAGTTTTAATATCACCAACCTGTACATTCAGATTATATGACAATGTTTCCATAAGGGCAATCATAGAATATGTACGCAAATCCGTATCCTTATCAATTGGCTTTTGAAAACTCAGCTGCTTATCTGAAAAAGCTAATGTATTGAACAAAATCGATGCTTCCGGTTCTAAAATACGCAGAGTTGTCCTCTTTGTTTCACGATAGTTGATCATTTTATTTCTTTTACCAGTATCAAGCAATTCGCTTTTCCAGTATTCTATTTTACGGTCAAGAATGTCATTGGAGACATTTTTTGCTTTATCGGACATATTTGATTCCCCCTATAGAATCATTCTGACTTGCATTATTCACAAAGGTATTTAGATCAATTCTACAATTATTCATCTATATTATTTCAGATACGGCACAATGACATCATAGAATTTCTTGCTCCAATCCGCATGAAAGTTTGCCATTTGCAGCCAATCGGTCTCATTATTGATACTCACACCATTCATTTGATAATAAATCTTTGATGAAATAGTCTTTTCACCTCTTTGCCAAACTAGTGAATTACCCATTGCCGATTCTATCTCTGGTTTATGTGTCATGAGCATATCAAAGGCTTTTTTGTTTTCCTCTTTTGATTTACCCATGAATAACTCCACTTTTGCGGAATCATTTTTGGCAACGCAACAGATACTAAATCCATTAATGCCAATAAATCCACTGATCCAGCTCCCTTTTGATCCACCAGCATTTTTGAAACATCCATCCTTTGAATGTGCCTTTTTGATAATATCAAGTGCAAAAATCCAGTATCTTCGGCGTATCTCAGATAGTGTTCCTTCTTCATCACTGTTATCGTTTATTTCATCTCTCAAATAAAAGACAAGTTCCGATGTATCAATATCATAAAGCTTGAATACCTTGTTCAATACAGAAAGCTTGCTCTGGGTATTTGTGTGTGTCCAGACAAAGATACCATCACCTATTTCAACGCAGTTTCTAAAATCTTTTTCATCCATACTAAAATGAAGTGAAAGACCTTCATCACTTGAGACGGCAAGCTTTGTAATAATCGTTTTATCCTTGGAATAAATAATTTTCAAAACGTTCTGATACATTTCAACCCAGCTTGCTACAGGCTGTTCGGTATTCATAAAGCTAAATTTTGCAATTTGTCTTCCACTAAATGACATATCTTCATCAAGCGTAAAAGAGTCCATTTGTTTTTCTTTTGGAAGATATGATGTCATCGGCATTTTCCAGATTTCCAATGCACGATCCATAAGATGTTGGTTTCTTGCTTCCAATTCAACTAATGTCCACTGATCGAATTGTGCAATGTAGGTGTTCATCCTTATACCACTGTCTGAAAAACCATTTTTCATTTGTTTTTTCTCTGAAAAAGTATTATTGCTGTATTTTGAATTATATGCGGTCAAAGTCAGATTAGCTATTCTATGCAGCCAAGTTTCGTGTATTCGAGCATAATCATCTCCTAACGCTTCAACCCATGCAGGTGTGAGATGTTGCGGCATTATATGTTCGATAGTATAATCGCCGTCCTCACAATGACGATATACATCCTTATCTTCAGCGGTACCATAGTTTTCAAGGCGTTCCAATATGTATATCTTATTTTTTCCGGTCATCTGAAAAATCGGTTTGTTTGAGAACAATTCAGCAAACTCTGCATCATCAGGAAAACGAGTTCTCTCTTTCTTTGACAGCAGGGCATATTTGAATTTTTCAGTGTAGTTATCTTCCGTTCCATC
>JBGVAQ010000480.1:0-1694 GCA_045224775.1 Acutalibacteraceae bacterium
ATCTGTATTCATGTAGCGCCGTATACGAGACCCGTACGTACGGTGCAATGGGAGGTTGAGGGACAAAGTGTCCCTCAGTCTACCCTATTGTGTCGAGCATAATATAGATGGCTGATATTTTGATTGTTATGGAGCATACAGAATATCAGACTAAAATACATGGAGGTAATTCCTATGGAAGAAATCAAGAAGAAAGAAACGGATATTAATTCAGAGGGTTGGGTTGCAGAAAAAATCGATGACAAAGAATGCGAGGTTCAAGAAATGAGGTCGAAGTTAGCTGCAGAAGAAACGATACTCAAAAGTATGCAGGATAACCGTGTTTTCTGGGAAGCTGTTGAAAAAGCCGGTATTGATACAGATATTTTGGAAGAATTGTATCGTATTGGAAAATTAACTAAGGATGATCTTATCGAGGAACTTGAATGGCTCTGTAGGTACTATGAAAACCTGTATGACGAGATCGAACACAGTGCAAGCAGAAGTTATGTCAATGAGGTCGCTGATCAGATCGAAAAGTACCGGAGTTGGATAAAAGCTGTCGATAATATTGAGGAGGAGTAGGTATGGCAAATACTCATTATTACACCAGAACAAATTATTTCAGAGTTACATCAGAAGAAGCATACCGAAAGTATTTCAGATGTCTCCGAGCAGAGGATCTGGAAGACTTTACGAAAATAGAGGATGGAGTTGTATATCACGGCTTTGGTGGATACAGCTATATAGAATACTGTGATATTGAAGCTGCCATCAAGGATGTATACGAAGAAGAAAATGGAGAGGTATTTGATGAAAATGGAGATCTGCTGGATCTTGAGACAGCATTAAAACAGACAGAACTTTACGATCAGGATGGTCACTGTATTTTCGATGAATGTGATGCAGATAGTTCTGATGAACTAATTACGGAAATACAGAAGCTGCTGCCTGATGGGGAGTGCTTTATCCTACAGGAGATTGTTCATGAAAAGCTAAGATTCGTGGATGGTTTTGCTGTAGTAGCTACAAATAAAGAAGTAAAGCATATTAGTCTTTCTTTTTTTGTAGATTCAGCAATTAAGGAGCTTGTAGGAAAGGATAATAAGGTTACAAGAGCGTATTGGTAAGGAGGAATTTACATTGAAAATCGGTATTACAGAAAGAGGAGATGCCGGGCTTGACTTTACTTGGTATAACGCTGTTAAAACCAATAAAGTTGACGGTGCAGTACTCATAACCAAAAATATAACTTCTGAATTTACAGACAAAGTGCTTGAACTGCATAATTGTAACAAAAAGCTAATAGTTATGGCAACCTGTACCGGATTCGGAGGAACTGTTATCGAACCTAATGTTCCGGTTTACACAACACAGCTTGATTCACTCAAAGCACTGATAAACAGAGGATTTCCTGCAAAACAGTGTGTGCTTAGAATTGATCCTATATTCCCAACGGAAAAGGGAATAAAAAAGGTCAGGAAAGTTGTTGAGTATGCTGATGAGATTGGGGTATTAAAGGATGTTCGTGTCAGAGTGTCTATTCTTGATGAGTATACTCATGTCAAGCAGAGATTTCGTGACGCGGGACTTCCAACAGTATATGGAGAAGGTAACACGGCTGAGTTCTTTTTGATGACACGAACTGCAATAGCTTTACATAACCTTCACAAAGAATATGGTATTTCTTTCTATACTTGTGCAGAGCCTAAACT
>JBGVAQ010000481.1:0-4741 GCA_045224775.1 Acutalibacteraceae bacterium
GACCGATATGCAACCGAAGAAAATGATCATTCTTGATATTCTGGATATCCTGAGAAAGCACACCGACGAAGACCACAGGCTTTCACAGCATCAGATACAAAACTTGATGAAATCTGAATACGGAATGGAAGTTGATCGCAAAACAGTCAGGCGTAACCTTTCCAAGCTGATGGAATACGGATTTCCGATCAAATACCGTGGATGCGAGTATGAGAACGATGCTATTACCAGAAATGGTAAAAACGGTGAAGAAACAATACTGACCGACTGGTATTACGTTCACAAGTTTATGAACGGCGAACTGCGGCTGCTAATCGAGAGCGTTCTGCTGACAGACGGTCTCTCGAAAAAAGACCGTTTGAGTCTGATCCACCGCCTGGAAGGATTGTCGAGCAAATATTTCCGTTCTGAAATATCCAAGATCGACATGGATATTTACGGAAAAGTTCTGAACAGGGAAATCTTGATGACGCTTGAAAATATCGGCAGCGCCATAGCAGACGGCAGACAGATATCCTTCCATTACTGTGACTGCGGACTTGACGGGAAGCTGAAATACAGGCTTGACAGCAACGGAAACAAAAAGCAGTATACCGTCAATCCTTATCAGGTGATCTCTCAGAATGGTCATTCCTATCTGATATGCAATCTTCCGCAGTATGACGATCTGACGCATTTCCGTATCGACCGCATCAAGGACTGTCAGGTATTTGATGAGCCTGCCAAGTCTCTGCGTATGCTGAAAGGCTTTGAAACAGGTATCAGACTCTCGGACTATATCAAATCTCACCCGAATCTCTGGAGCGGAGAACCGGTACATATAGCATTCCAATGCAAGCAGTATATGATGAATGATGTTGCTGACAGCTTCGGCACAGATCTCCGCATTGAGAAACTGCCTGACGAAATGATGAAGGTTCATGTTTATGCAAGCGAAAGCTCAATGCTGCACTGGACAATTCAGTTTGCGGATGCGGTTGAGGTGCTGTCTCCGCAAGGCCTGCGTGAGCAGATCGTCGAAACTCTGAGAAATGCTCTTAAAAAATACGAATCCTGACATAGGGCGTTTTTGGTGCATCGTTCGTGATATAATATAATCACAGAAGGAAAGTACAGCAACGAAACCGGCATACTGCACATTTCTTATGACAATAATTTGTGCAAAAGGGAGAATTTTCTATTGAGCCGCCCACATCTTCGGAATTTCAATTTTTATATGCTATGATAGAACCGTAAACAGAAATTCTTTCTTATTGTCAGGAGGTAGCATATGGAGTATATTGAGAGAGTTCAGTGGGGGAAGCATGTCAGATGTTTTTTGATGATTGTGCAAGGTAAATTTGCAATTCTGTTTCATAATTGATACAATATTACACACGAGTCAAGTAGGGGGAGATTATGGATAGATATACAGTTGATGGTTTCATTCTAGGTGATTGGAGCGGTCTGGATAGAGAAGCAGAAGACAGGCAGTGGAAGATGCTTGAGGCTCTTGACAGTATTCTGTATTATCACTTTGAAGAAGCTCTTGCGCAGAACAGTGCGGTGTTTCAGCTGACACTGAACGGTGTTGACATGGAATGTGCATATACAGTTCGGGAAGGACAGCTGCAGTACACCGCTACTAGAATTGACAACCAGAAGCAGGAGCACTATGTGTTCATGGTTGACTTGGACGAGGTTGACGACTCTATCCTGGCAGACGACATCACGGAAGCACGGGTGGTAACCGCGTGGCTGGTGGAGGGATGGCATTGTACACATTCAGGAGGTATGCTTATGTATCAGTACACTTGCGATTCAAAGTATTGTGCCACCTGTTCCAGCTGGTCAGGTGAGCGGAAGATCTGCGATCATTTCGGCTCAAGACTTGAGGTCAGCAGCCCGATGGCTACAGGCAAATGCATGAACCGGAAGTCAGGCTGTTTCCAGCAAACCAAGCAGGCAAACGGCGGATGCTCTGCACATGAGAAGTGGGGAGCGTTGAGGTAATCAACTCGTTTAATATGTTGTGATATACATATCATAGATACCGCCGCTTTTTGGTACATCGAATGTGTTGTAATATAATCACAAAAGGAAAGCACAGTAAAGCAATTAGCATACCGCACATTTTCAACAGTGCTGATTTGTGCAAAAGGGAGAATTTTCTTCTGAGCCGCCCACATCTTCGGAATTTCAATTTTTATGTGCTATGATAGAACCGTAAACAGAAAGCCTTGTTTCTTGTCAGGAGGCAGCATATGGATTATATCGAAAGAAAACAGTGGATAGAAGCTTGTCAGATGTTCTTTGATGCGTATGTCAAGTACCAGATGGACGGTACAGAAGCACATTGGTACGAGAGCAACGACAGGAGCATCGAGATTGCTTTTTTCGACAATGGCGGCGACCTTATGGTCAAACTGTTTTGTCCCGAGGTCATGAGAACGCTGACCGGCTATTCAGACGGGTCGGCTGATAAGACCGAGAAGATCATTACAATGCTGCGCTGGCTTGTGTGGGAAGCAGCTTTTCCGAATGTATACGATATCACAACAGCAGACTCAGAACAAGAATACGATTTACTCAGAGCCATACTAATTGACCGATACCGCCGATGCTATTATACCTACTGTGCAAACGACGATTGGAAAGGGGAAGGCGAAGAACGTTTTATCATCGCACTCCACAGCAAACAAATCAGGGTATGCTTTTATCCAAGTGATATGTGGGACGTAAACGGATACATCGACGTAAAACTGGTCAGCCTTGAATCTGGAGAACGTTTTGATACTGTTATTCCACAGGACGAAGATTATCCCGAAGAGATCATCAGGGAGATACAGCGTATGGCGTGGGAAACCGCATAACTGACATAGGACATTTTTGTCTCGTTAAGTTTGCTATAATATAATCACAAGGGAAAAATAAGAAATCAATTTCTAAGGAGGAAAAAATATGCGAGTAACATCATCACAGGCAGCAAAGCTGCTGCGTCAGCTTAACGACGAACTGAGAGCATTACAGCTCAAAGAGGCAAACTCCTGCAGCTTCGTAGCCGCAATTCAGGAGGATGTCGAATCTGTACGCCCTGAGTACAATTTCAAGGAAATGCGCGATGCTCAGGCAGAGGTTGAGTGTAAAATCCGTACAGTAAAACACGCAATAAACGTGTTCAACACAACAACAATTATCCCGGATTTCAATATTACGATTGACGAGATGCTTGTATATCTTCCTCAGCTTAATGCGGAATGTGCTATCCTCTCTAAAATGAGAGACGCAATGCCGAAAGTGCGTGTCAGCTCCGGTTATTCCGGCGGTGGCAATATCATCGACTATAAGTATGCTAATTACGATATCGAAGAAGTTGGCAGCTACTATACCAAGATATTAGAGACTCTTGCCAAAGCTCAGACAGCACTTGATCTGGTCAACAGCACTGTCGAATTCGATATAGATATCTGACATTCTTTCCGTTTACAGCTCTCACGCCTCCTTTTGAATATGACGTTGTTCATGTTCAAGGTTATCGTTGTCCGTTATTATCTTTCTTTATTGGTTTAGGTCAGGGTTCAATGTTTCTGACTTCCAATGAAAAAATAATTCGGCTGTGAGAACTGTAATAAAAACTTTATGGCGGTGGAAGTTCGGTTTCAGACTGCTACTCTGCTACAATAATTAATGGAGGATATGATTATGAAGTATGATCGTGATTTTCTTGAAAACGCTCATAATGATATAAAAGCTGATATGGTCGCAATGGGTTTAGAACCACATCGCAGACCTCAGAATCTCATATCCCATTTTACTTATGACTGCGATTTTTACACACTTCGCTATTGGCGTTCAAAAGATACTGCTTGGCTGACAGATCACTGGTATAACCAGTCCTGCCTGGAACTGCTTGTTTACAATAACAGGCTGTATATCGGCATCTGGTTCGGCTTGAATAATAAGGATGCACTGAAACTGAACAAGCATAAACGTGAGATCATTGATAAATGTAAAGACTATCCCAACTATACATGGTCAAATGGAAAGGAAACGCTCGCACCTACTGACGAAAAGCTGATACAATGGCTGTGTGAAACTGGTCATGAGACTGTATTCCGCAAGGAACTGACAAGTTATAACAGAGATACTATTGTATCGGAAATGCGGCATCTGAAAGAATATCTTGATGTTTTGCTATAATGTATTTGAACGATGCCCTGACTGTAAAAAATAACAGACCGCATAACTTATTGAAACTGTAATAATACTTTTCGTCAGCGGAAGAATTGTTTCAGACTGGCAAATTAGGAAATCTATTGTTTAAAAACAATGAATAGTAAACGAAATGTTTAGGAGGAAAAGGCTATGGCAGCGAAAATCTTACAGGATGTCATTATAAAATGGGCGAAAGAAAAGGAAGCACATGGAGATATTGAATTTAATGAAAAAGATGAAGCATTTCGCTGCGATAAGTTTATTCGCTATTGAACGAGAGCCACTACAGAGTTGCTTCTCGATAATGAAGGAGAAATTAGCACTTGGGGCGGTCCCTATCACTATTTCTATGAGATTGATCTTCAATACAAAACAATTATTCGTTTGCAGTTATCATTTTGCTATAAGAATATTTCTGAAAACTCGAAGAGAATCTGCGAGAAAATACTAAGAGAGTACAAAATGGATTCCCGAAATGAAAACGAATCAAACCGAGGATTCTTCAGATGGGTTAGTAAATTTGATGTGAATATTGATGATAGTTTGA
>JBGVAQ010000482.1:0-2114 GCA_045224775.1 Acutalibacteraceae bacterium
CAGCAGGATTACCACGTCTTTTTTCATTTCCACCAGTCTCTTTGCCCGTTCGATCACCATCTCGGACACTCTTTTATGATGTTCCGGGAGTTTGACAGTAGAAGAAAGAAGAAATTTGCCGTTAGCCCTTGTGGGGCTTATTTTTTTGCACTTTTATCCTTGTTATTGTGTTGACACAATATGTCCCAATATTGTATAATGAGATATACAATATATGGGGGTTGATCACATGCGTGTCCAAATCACCAGATCCGCTAACGCCGAGTGTTTCTATATCGTGAAGTCCATTCGGAAGAACGGACGGAATACCAACAAAGTCGTAGAGCGTCTCGGCAACATCGATGAAGTTCGGGTAAAGGCTGGAGGAAAGGATCCATACCTTTGGGCTGAAGAGTATGCAAAGCGTCTTACCGAGGAAGAAAAGGAACAGACTAGGCAGATCCTTGTTCCCTTTTCTCAGTCTAAAATGATTCCAAAAGATCATATCCACCAATTCAACGGAGGATATCTGTTTTTGCAAAAGATCTATTACGATTTAAGGCTAAAGGATATCTGCAAAGCGATTAAACGGAAACATCAGTTCGATTACGATCTGAATTCCATCCTCTCCCGCCTGGTATATTGCCGGATTATTCATCCCACCTCAAAATGCAGCACCTATGAATACAGCCAACAGCTTTTGGAAAAGCCATCGTTTGACCTGCATCAGATATACCGTGCGCTGGATGTGCTCGCAGAGGAGTCGGATTATATCCAGGAAAAACTCTATCGATACAGCCAGGGAGTTGTGGAACGAAATACCGATGTTCTTTATTATGACTGCACCAATTACTTCTTTGAGATCGAAGAAGAAAAAGGAATGCGGAAATACGGTGCAGGGAAAGACGGAAAACCTCTTCCTCTTGTAGAGATGGGGCTGCTAATGGATGGCAACGGAATTCCCTTGTCATTTTGTATTCATGATGGAAACACCAACGAGCAAGTGACTTTAAAGCCATTGGAAGAAAAAATTATTGCCGATTTCAATCTTTCCAAGTTCATTATCTGTACCGATGCCGGTCTCTCCTCCGGGAACAACAAATTCTTCAACGCGATGAATGACCGGGAATTTATTACTGCGACCTCAGTAAAAAAGCTGGAAGAACAGCGAAGAACTCGTCTTCTACAACCTTCCGGTTGGAAACTCAGTGGTTCCTCCGATGGTAAGTTCTATGATCTGGATGAATTAGGGAACGATGAGAAAACGAGAAAAGCCTACTATGATAAAACCTTCTTTAAAGAAGAATGGTTTGTGGATCAGGTAGACGTATATGATGAGGTCCTCAAGAAAAAAGTAAAGAGAGATCTGCCTCAACGGTTGATCATTACATTTTCTTTCAAATATGCCAATTACATGAAAAATCTTCGTGATCAGAAGCTGGAACGTGCGAGGAAACTTATTGTGCAAGGCGACTCTGCCATCAGGCACAAAGGCAAGCACGATGTTCGTGAGTTTATTCAGGAAGTCTCTTATACGAGTGACGGAGAAGTTGCAGAGAGCAGAGCGTATGCTATTGATGAAACTGCTGTTCTTGAAGATTCATTATACGATGGGTTTTACGCGGTTTATACCAGCTTAGACCAGGAGGCCTATCCGGCACACTTGATTAACGAGATAAGCCACAATCGATGGGAGATTGAAGAATGCTTCCGCATCATGAAGTCCGAATTCAAAGCAAGACCTGTCTTCCTGCAAAAGGATAACCGGATCAAAGCTCATTTCATGACCTGTTTTATTGCATTGCTGATTCTTCGCATCCTCGAATACAGGTTGGATCAAAGATTTACCTATCCTGAAATTATTGATACGATTTCCAACATGAACTTCTGTCAGCTCAATGAAAACGGCTTCATTCCAACCTATACCCGTACGGATCTTACCGATGCGTTGCATGATTCTTTCGGGTTCAGAACGGACTATGAAATCCTTTCTCACGCAACCATGAAAAATATTTTCACACTAACCAAAAAAGCCTGATATTGTGTCACACGGAGAACAAAACGAACCGACCAGAATCCTCTGTAAATACTGGGAATTCCGGTCGGTTCTTCTCTTTTTCACTGTCAAAGACAGG
>JBGVAQ010000483.1:0-3288 GCA_045224775.1 Acutalibacteraceae bacterium
CCTGTTTGTATCACTTCCTGCGGCAGAAATAGTGTATGCGGAAGACAACAATGTGCCTGCCGGCGGCAGAGTGATAACATGGAGCGGTAATACATTGCTATACGCTATGTCGTTCCATGATACTGACAACACTTTCAGCGGTCCTGACACCAATGATGGTATCACTGTCGATTATTCAGGCGGTACCAGAAATGCTCAGTCCGGTCTTTATAATACCATGAATGATAACACCGGTGCTGTCACGAAGCATATTAGACTTAACAAAAGTGACAGTGAGCTGAAATTCACATCCAGTACCGACAACGCATTTATTACCAGGATCGTCATCAATTTTGATTCGTATTATGCTATCAACGGAGAGAATGTAGAAACGATGAGCCTCTACGTCAACCACGAAGCATGGACGAAACAAGATGTAACAAACAGTGACGGCAAGCACACGCTGACTCTTACCGGTCCAGCGGCACGCAATGTCAGGTTGAGGACAGGACGCATTTACAGCATCAAGGGGATTAATTCCATCAGTTTCTACATCACGGATAATCTCTATACAACTCCCACTCGTGAAAGCGGCTTTTCCGTTAAAGAGCTGGATGACAACGGTGTAAAGATCATCCACGGTAATCCCTCATGGCCGCTCGCCGGCGTACCGTTCCTCGTCAAAATCAACGGCAAGATCGTGGGATTCTCTCGGGATGACAGCGAAGATACGCAGTCCTTTACGATAGAAAACCCTGTCGCTCCGTTTTCGTTCGAGCCTATCGTGAACAATACGGTCACGGTGACCGACTCCGATGAGTTCTTTCTGGCGATCGGTTCATCTCTCATCAATCAGGTTGTTCTCGGAGACAACGTCACACTTGACAGCGGTTTCAACCTTTCGAGAGCATTTGGAATAAATCTCAACGGGCATACGTTATCGTGTGACAGCAACGCCGCCAACAAAACCATCAACGTGTCCGGAAGCGATAACTACACTTTCACCATCGGCAACGGCACAGTCGAGGGCTTTGATAATCTTTCAGTCGGCGGTCACGCCGGCTTATCCATCAATAGCGGCACATATTATTTGCAGAATATTCTCGGATACACCTCTCCTCTCGACAACAGCATCACGCTGTCCGGCGGCGAATTCCACCTGTCACAGGGACTCAGCGGATGGGTAATTACGACCGGCGGTACATATTATATGCCGAACGGTATCGGCACATACGATATGGCGGGCTATATCTCGGAAGATGTCAAGCTGCATGGCGGCAGATTTAAGCTGTACGATACCTTTGATATGGATACGCTCAGAAACGTTTGTCCCGACGGTTACGCACCTTTTGCAGTTGACGAGGGATGGGCGGAAGTACGCTCCCACCGCCACTTCTACTACAAGACCTTAGATGAACGCTCCGACGGCAGCTTCTACTATATCCACCGCTGTGACGGCTGCGACCATACCGTCAGCGAATGGACACTCACCAAAGAAGAAATCGACACGCTGATTGAGCTCAACGGCGGTGCGCTCAATGATGTCTGGCAGTGGGACTCCAAGAATCCCGATACCGCAAAGCTGAAGCTGCAGATCAGCGAAGAAACGTACAACACCGCAATCGCCGAGCCGTACAATATGAACGAGGCGGCGCTGCGTACTCTCAGAGACGACGGCTTCTTCTGCGGGCCCGAGAAGTCCAGCGGACAGGAAACCGTCCAAATGAATTATGAATCATACAATTACAGCGGAAATAACGTCAATATATCCTGCGGCAAAGGTCTTCCAAGCGGTAACTATCAATTTGGAGCCTGTGTAGGAAATTATCACAATGATAATATTTATGTAGATATACCCGACCGCACTCCCATGACTATTACTGCAAAGAATGGCAGATCGTTCCAGAAGATCATCTTCCATATCGGAGCTTATGGGTTCAACGCTGCCCTGGCATACGTTGACCACGGTGATCTTGAAGTGTCTGAAGAAGGCGCAACGCTTGTGGTAACGAATATCCATTCAGACACCATTACCCTCCATTCCAACAACGATGACTTGTTCCAGGTCAGCTCTGTTGAGGTAATATACCATGACAGCAGCAATAGCTACCTGACTACAGTCACTGTCAACACAGAGCCTGTGGCAGCACACTGCGATCAGCGCACAGCATCCTACACCTATCGCAATCATACCTATACACATAACTTTGAAAATTCGGCTGTTCTTATCCATAATTTCCACTATGACTATGTCTGGGAGCTCAGAGAAGAAACAACGGTAGAGTTTACCGATTTACGCGGCAAAACGATAACACGTACGGTCGCTCAGCCTGTCATCACGGGGGTGAGCCGCACATGTGAGAACTGCGGACTTCACGAAAACGCTTCCGGTTTTGAGCAGCAGTCCGTCCAGACCGTTTCCCCCACCTATACGGAGAACGGTGCTATCAAATTCCCTGCACATGCGTGGTTTGAAGACGGCACTACTCATACGGAAAGCTATAATTACGAATTACCGCATTATACGCTCGTTCATTACCCCGCCGTCACTCCCACTTGTGATGAGTACGGCTTTGCGGATGTCTGGTACGATCAGGAAACCCACCGGTGCTATTCCAACGCAGAAGGAACGAACTATGTGACGACTGCCGATAACCACTTGCAGACCGCAGTGTTCATCAGCGGCAAGATGATGTATTTGGATCGCATAGACAATAAGCAGCAGTTAAGCGATCAACTGTGCTTCTATATGACCGCTTCCGCCGACGGAAGCCTGCAGCTCGTTCGTCTTACGCCGGAACAGATCGACGCTATGAGCAGTGTCACCGATATGCCCGCAGACTTTACGCCTGTGGGACTCAACGACATAGCCTCTTTGACGGACGTTCCGGATTTGGGCACTTTGATCATCTCAAACAATGAAAACCCCGCACAGACGCTGCCGATAGATCCTCTGGGGCATCTCTGCAATCCTGAGACCGAAGTCACCTTCAATTGGGACCTCAAAGAGACTATCTGGTACGTTTGGTCCGATGAACTGCAAACACAACTTGAAGTTTCCGGCTTCAGACCGTGTGCAACCGCTTCCTTTATCTGCGACAGATGCGGAACGACTATCTCTAAAAATGTGGATAGAATTGAAACCATCAACGGTACCGCCCCCACCTTCGACAGCGATGGCTGGGAGGAATTCACCGTTTATGTTGACCTGAACGGTTACACACGCCAAGCTACCCACACAAGCGTTATTCCTAAGTTTGAACGCATCTATACCAAGGTCGAGGCAAAGGAGGCAACCTTTACCGAAGC
>JBGVAQ010000484.1:0-3697 GCA_045224775.1 Acutalibacteraceae bacterium
GATGTATATACATGCGCTGACCTTTGCTGCTTTCAGCCTTTAATTCTGAAACTGATGATTCCTCAGTTGAGCTTTTCTGTTCGATAACACTTGCAGCAGTTTCCGATGTTTCTGTTTCAGGAGAAAGGGATTTGTTTATAAGCTGTAAGATGTATTTATGACCTTCAACGGACGGGTGTATATCCATACGCATTACATTGGTAAGCTGAAAATACTTTCCGTCAAATTCCGAAAGCAGATTTATACAATGCAGTTTGTTGTCAAAGCTTTTGTCCTTTTCAAGCTTTTTGCCTACCTTGTTTATTTCGGAAATTGTATTGTTTACGGAAGTAATAAGTTTATTTTCAACACCGTTTACCGCATTAAAAGGGTTATATGGTGTCAGCAGCAGTATTTCTGCATCAGGATTAAGCTTGTGTATATAGCTTACCGAATCTCTGACGGACTCCTCAAAATTATTTGGGATATTATTGTATATAGCAACAGACTTTTCATCCATACATTTTTCTACCATTTTATCAAGTACTTCATATTCCATAGGGTTCATAGCGGTAGAAAGAATCTCTTTCTGTATAGAGTTAAGGTCTGACATATCAGGCTTGATATCATACTTTTCAAGAAGTTCCTGTTCATCCTTGAGTGCATTGAGCATAACTTCTCCGTATGTATCAATGACATCATTTCCGCCTGCTGAGATCATAACAACTTTAGCAGTTTTCATAAAATTTATATCAGCCGATTTGATAACACCATTTATTTTATTGCTTGGCAATCCCATGTGTGAAAAGTTCTGAAAGCTTTTTCCCGTCAAAAGATCATTTTGTTTTGCCCATAGATTGGCAAAGCTGTCAGCGGCAGCAGACGGATCATTACTATCATACCCTTCAAGACCGTATCCGGCAGGGATAGAGTCACCAAAAACAGCAGTAACTTTTTCGGCGGTATCAGACTTTTCATCAGCTGATACAGTAAAAGTCAGAGCACATGACATCATAATAAAAACTGCAAGAACACAAAACAACCTTTTCATCATAAATACCACCCGGAATTTATAGATTTATAAGTTCAGCTAAGAAAACCGTCAATTATAGTAGCCTCAGCTTCTTCCTCAGTCATGCCGAGAGTACGCAGTTTCAGTATTTGTTCACCGGCAATTTTTCCTATTGCAGCCTCATGTATGAGTGCAGCGTCGTTATCTCTTGCATGGAGTTCGGGAGCAGCGTCTACTTTTCCGTTTTCGGATATGATAGCATCACATTCGGAATGTCCTGTGCAGGGAGCATTGCCTACAATAACAGAATGATATTCCTGATGTGAATTATCTCTTGCGACGGAACGTGAGATAAGGTCAACTCCGGAATTTTTTCCGTTCATTTCAACTCTGAAATCAGTTTTTGCGGTCTGTTCTTTTTCGGTAAGTATTCTTTCTCTTATGAGAAGCTTTGCGCCTTCGCCTAAAACAGCCTTTGTTATTCTTGTTGTACGGTCAACGCCGCCTATCTGAGCGGTATCCATTTCAAGAACTGAATTTTCATCAAGCTCGACTTCGGTTACAGGATCAATATATCTAAGACCTGTGCCATGACCTTTTCCGATATGCTTTTCAAGGTATTTTACCTTTGAACCTTTTTTGAGGAAAAATCTGTGTATGCCGTTATGACGTGCCGGTTCGCCTGTTTCGGTATGGATGCCGCAGCCTGCAACTATTGTAACGTCAGCACCCTCACCGACAAAGAAATCATTATATACAAGGTCGTCAACATTTCCGTGCGTAACACAAGCGGGAATGGAAACAGTTTCACCTACAGTTCCGGGAGCAACAAAAATTTCAAGACCGGGTTCATCCTTTTTACTTTCGATCCTGATATTTTTGCTTGAAACTCTGCCTGCACACTGACCGTCCTCACGTATATTATAAGCGCCTTTGAATTCGCCGTTCCATTCGGATATTTCACGCAACAGATCTTTAGTTATTTCTTTCATCAGAATAATGCCTCCTGCTTTGAACATCTGCCGAATACACTTCTGTCGCCGGACAGTGCCTTCATCATTTCATCGGGTTTGCCCGAATTTTTTATACTGCCGTTTGAAACAACGACTATTTCATCAGCTATATTAAGTATTCTTTCCTGATGAGATATTATTATTATAGAACCGTTGAGATTGTGCCTTATACTTTCAAACGTCTTTATAAGACTTGTAAAGCTCCAGAGATCTATGCCTGCTTCTGGTTCATCAAAAACTGTAAGTACAGAATGACGTGCAAGGACAGTAGCAATTTCTATTCTTTTTATCTCACCGCCGGAAAGGGTAGTATTGACTTCACGGTTTATATATTCTTCCGCACAAAGACCGACCTTGCTCATAATATCGCAAAGCTCATTTTTGTCAAGAGGTCTGCCTGCGGCAAGCTCGATAAGTTTTTTCACAGTTATTCCCTTGAAGCGTACAGGCTGTTGAAAGGCGAAACTGATACCCATTTTAGCTCTTTCGGTTATATCAACATCGGTTATATCCTTATCATTAAGGTATATTTTTCCACTGTCCTGTTTATATATACCTGCGATTATTTTAGCAAGAGTAGTTTTTCCGCCTCCGTTAGGACCTGTTATAACGATAAGTTTTCCGTCAGGTACGGTAAGATCAAGATTTTTAAGTACCTGATTACCGTCAGGAGTACTCCAGAAAATATTTTCAAGCCTTAGCAATTCTATCATCCCTTCAATACGATTAAAAATTAATAATAAAATGAATAATGCAATAAAAGACAGCATTCACTTAACTATTATAACACATATACAGGGCGTTTTACAATTACTTTTTGTCGATTATTTTTAAAAATATATAAAAATTATAAAAAATTTTACTCATTATAAATCTGTAAAGTGTTTAGCTTTACAGATAACACGGTAAAATACACATATAAAGTTAAGTGGCTTTATAGCAAAAAATCTGTTGAAAACCGATAATTGTTGTGATAATAAGAAAAAATCGGTGCATATGGTTGTATAAAACGGAAATTTATGATAGAATGGTCATATCATTATTTATGAAAAAGGAGAGAATTTCAAATGCTTTCTGATATTGAAATAGCTCAGCAGTCAAATCCCGAACCGATAGTCAGAATTGCCGAAAAGCTTGATATACCCGAGGAGTACCTCGAATATTACGGCAGATATAAGGCAAAGCTTCCGGAGGAGCTTATAAAAAGTGTCTCTGACCGTCCGGACGGTAAACTCATACTTGTAACAGCAATCAATCCTACTCCGGCAGGAGAAGGTAAGACAACTACATCTGTAGGTCTTGGCGATGCGCTTACAAAGATAGGCAAAAAGACAATAATTGCACTCAGAGAACCGTCACTCGGACCTGTATTCGGTGTAAAGGGCGGTGCAGCAGGCGGCGGCTATGCACAGGTAATACCGATGGAGGATATAAATCTCCACTTTACAGGCGATATGCACGCCATAACTTCCGCAAATAATCTTCTTTGTGCTATGCTCGATAACCATATACAGCAGGGCAATGCGCTTAAAATAGATGTAAAGAGGATACTTATAAAGCGCTGCCTTGATATGAACGACAGAGAGTTAAGAAATATAGTTGCAGGTCTTGGCGGCAGAGTCAACGGCGTACCCCGTGAGGACGGCTTTATAATAACCGTTGCGAGTGAGGTAATGGCAATACTTTGCCTTGC
>JBGVAQ010000485.1:0-3605 GCA_045224775.1 Acutalibacteraceae bacterium
TCGGTGTTGAGATAGATATATTCATCCCTGTGGTGCATGAGAGTATCATATGTGTTTACTCCGATTATCTTGTTTGAGTCATTTGTAGAATAAGAATCAATGATTTTGTTTATATAGTCGTTCTGGTTCGGAAGACCTTCATCCTCCATTATGCTGTCTGGGAGAGAGATGCCGCAGTGTGTAGGAACAAGTACATTGTATATCTTTATATCACTTCCGAGATAGTCAGCCAATTTTGACATGGTTTTGCCATAGTCTTCTGCCATGCTGTCATAGCCGTAGAATTTCTCGAATGCCATTCTGTTATATACAAGTATGCCTTCTACAGTCTGAGCCTCGCCGTCTGATTTCGGGAGATCAGGTATGGGACCTTTTTCTTTGTCGTCCGTTACATCTGATACAGGTTCTTTTTTGCTTTCCTCTTTACTTTCGTCTTTGCTTTCGTCAGTCTTGCTTGTATCTGAGCCGCTTTTTTCGTCAGATGACTTATCATCCGATCCCTTGCTCTTATCATCGGCTTTGCTTGCAGATGATACTGTTGATTTTGATGATGACTGGAGCGGTTTTCTGTCATCGCCCGAGCAGGCTGAGAAAATACCGAGAGTGGTTGTTAACAAAAGAGTAAGTGCGATAAGTTTTATTTTACTTTTTTTCATTTTTGTAAAAAGCCTCCTTTTATTTTATCCCGATTATTATAACATGATAACTTACAAAAATCAATTAAAATCGGATATCACATTTTTTTATTTTAAGCGACAATTATTAATTATATTTGACATATTCGTAAATAAAATATATAATATAGTGGTATTGATTAAAGAAGGGAGAGATGGAATGAAAAAAACCAAAAACAGCCCGAAGCAGATAGATATGGAAAATATCAAGAGATATGAACCGTCAACAGAAAGCGGTCTTACTGATGAACAGGTAAGGAAAAGATATGAAAGCGGTCTTGTCAATGATGATAAACCGCTGCCGACAAAAAGCATAAAGAGAATTTTTTACGATAATATCGTGACACTCTTTAACGTGCTTAACCTGCTGTTAGGAATAGCCGTTTTTCTGGTCGGATCATATAAGAATATGCTCTTTCTTGGAGTTATGCTCTGCAATACCTCAATAGGTATTTTTCAGGAGATAAGGGCAAAGCGTACTATCGACAAGCTTTCTATTGTTTCAGCGTCAAAAGTCACTGTAATACGTGACGGCGAGAAAAAGCGTGTTCCGATAGACGATATAGTGCTTGATGATATGATAGAGTTCTCACAGGGAAATCAGATACCTGTTGACTGTGTCGTAATATCAGGAAACTGTGATGCCAATGAATCACTGCTTACGGGTGAATCGGACGCTATACATAAAAAAACCGGAGATATGATGTATTCGGGAAGCTATGTAGTCAGCGGAAAGTGCTTTGCAAGAGCGGAGCATGTCGGAAGTGAGAATTATGCCTCGAAGATAGCTGCTGAAGCAAAGTATATCAAAAAGGTTAATTCCGAGATACTTTACACTCTTAACAAAATAATAAAGGTGCTTACTTTTATTATACTTCCGCTTGCAATTCTTATGTTCTTCAGACAATATACTCTGCCGAGTGAACACGAGGGTATTATTGTACATTCCGTTTTAGGAGATATAGAGTACAAACTGATGCAGGCGGTAGTAAATACCGTAGCGGCAGTTACGGGTATGATACCTGAGGGACTTATACTTCTTACAAGTACGGTTCTTGCCGTAAGCGTAATAAGGCTTTCGCAGAGCAAGGTGCTTGTACAGGAGCTTTACTGTATTGAAACACTTGCAAGAGTAGATGTACTTTGTCTTGACAAGACAGGTACTATAACAGAGGGCTGTATGGAGGTAGCAGATTATGTACCGTATGCGGACAGGACAGAAAAGGAAAATATAGCGGATATACTCTGCGGTCTTGTAAATGCACTTGATGATACCAATGCTACTTATATGGCGCTTAAGGATAAATTCAGCGGCGATACAGCCATGAAGTCCGACAGGGCAGTACCTTTTGCATCCGAGAAAAAATGGTCGGGAGCACATTTTGAAAATGAAGGCTCATACATAATGGGTGCGGCTGAGTTCATACTCAAGGAAGTACCCGAAGATCTTAAAAACGTTCTTAACGGCTATGCAAAGAACTATCGTTCAATAATACTTGCACATTCGGACAATGATTTCAATGATAAGGATCTGCCCGAAGATGTTGAAGTAATAGGAATAGTTCTTCTCAATGATAAGATAAGAGAGGAAGCACCTGCAACACTGAGATACTTTGCAGATCAGAAGGTAGATGTAAAGATAATATCGGGAGATAACCCGATAACCGTTTCTGATGTTGCAAGACGTGCCGAGGTAAAGAATTACGATAAGTATGTTGATGCTACCACACTGAAAACAGATGAGGATATAAGCGAGGCAATGAAGAAGTACACCGTTTTCGGCAGAGTAACACCTGCACAGAAACGTAAATTTGTTGTCGAACTGAAAAAGCAGGGACATACAGTAGCCATGACAGGTGACGGCGTAAACGATGTACTTGCACTGAAAGAAGCAGACTGTAGTATTGCTATGGCTGCGGGAAGTGACGCTGCAAAGAATGTTGCACAGCTTGTACTTCTTGACTCGAATTTTGCCTCAATGCCGAAGGTAGTTGCAGAGGGCAGACGTACAATAAACAATATACAGCGGTCTTCTACACTGTTTATAGTCAAGACTATTTTTTCAACGATACTTGCAATACTTTTCCTGTTCCTGACGGCACACTTCCCGTTCCAGCCGATACAGCTTACACTTGTTAATGCATGTACCATAGGCATACCGTCATTCATACTTGCACTTGAACCTAACAAGGAAAGAATAAAGGGTATATTTATACTCAATATTCTTGAAAAAGCAATACCTGCGGGAATAACGACAGTTAT
Organism: Acutalibacteraceae bacterium; assembly: GCA_045224775.1. Taxonomy (GTDB): domain Bacteria; phylum Bacillota; class Clostridia; order Oscillospirales; family Acutalibacteraceae; genus UBA1213. The sequence continues at coordinate 2,937 of JBGVAQ010000485.1, forward strand.
AAATATAGTCCTGTGCATATTTGCTGAAAGTATATTCGGACTGACTGTCGAGGAGTATTCAACGCTTGCGGTATGTCTTACGGCAATAACCGCATTTATGATACTTTTTCAGGTATCAATGCCGTTCAACAAGATAAGGACAGCACTGTTTGTACTTATGATTACAGGTATGGCAATAGGCGTAACATGCTGTCGGGATGTTTATCTGTTTGGAATCCATTTCGGCGATATCTTCAACTTTGCATATCTTTCACCGAAAATGCTTATCATCTTAGGTGTTATGACTCTGATAGCACTTGGTTTGTTCATACTTACAACCATACCTATGAAGAGCCTTTTTGCAAAGATAAACAAGAAGTTTGAGGGACGTACATTCAGACCGGCGTAATAATAATTAATAATTAATAATTCATAATGAATATATACCCTCTTTACGTCATAGTTATTTAAGTGAAAACGTAAAGGGGGTATTTTTATGGGCTGTTACAGGGTTACAGAACTGCGGCATAAGGAAGTTATAAACAGTACAAACGGCTGTCGTGTAGGTTTTGTTGATGATGTTGAGGTGAATACCGAAACAGCAAAGGTCGTTTCTGTAATAATTTACGGCAGACAGAAGTTTTTCGGATTTTTCGGACGTTCCGAAGATCTTGTTATAAAATGGGAGAA
>JBGVAQ010000486.1:0-8203 GCA_045224775.1 Acutalibacteraceae bacterium
GGTAGGCTGTGAGCTTGAAAAGAAACGTCTTGAATGTGCAATAATGATAAAGGCTGCACTTGCAGATTACGGCATAGATCAGGAAAATACCTGTGACGGTGAGGACTGCTTTGTTGAGTGCAGATAGTAATAACAAACATGATGTGTATGATTCGTTTGTATTTTAAATAACCGGATTTTTGGAGGTGAAGATTTAAAAAATGAAAAATAAAGATACAGAAATGAAAGATACAGACTTTTTCATAAGCTACAATCATAAAGATGAATCATGGGCTACCTGGATTGCAGGCGTATTGGAGGGAAATGGTTATTCAACCATTATTCAGGCATGGGATTTTTTAGCGGGCAATGATTTTGTTGTTGAAATGCAGAAGGCATTACAGCAATGTAAAAAGACCATTATCGTATTATCAGAGAATTATTTGAAATCGGAATATTGTCAGGCAGAATGGTCATCTGTATTTGCTCGTGATCCTACAGGAAACCAAAGAATTTTGATACCTGTTCGTATTGAGGATGTAAAACCGGATGGCTTGCTAAAATCTCGCATCTATATTGATTTGGTTGGTATGAGTGAGAATGATGCGGAAAAAAAACTTTTATATAAGATAAACCAAAAGAGCTCACGTACTAAACCTTCGTTTCCGGGAAAAACAAGTCCGGTTATACCTGTTGATGAGAAAAAGTTTTTTCATTTTGAGTTTTTCATAAATGATAAAAACAAGGCTGAACCGCTTTCAGTGAAAGGGAAAAATATGCTGAGAGAATGGTATCTTAATGAACAGCCATTTGATTTTGATGTTAATATTGTTGACGAGCGAATAGAAAAAATTTCAAAGTATCTGCTTGAAATTGACCAGAAAATCAATCGTGAAGAAGAACTTTCGTATAAAGAAGAAGAAAAATACAATTCTTACAAACAAGCTGTAAAAGAATATCAGTGTGAAGATGAATTGAAAACCTTGGCAATCACTTTTTTTCTAAAGGATAGAGGTTTACAGGCTTATTTTGGAATAGATAATTATTTTGGAATTTTCGACATAGTAAAAAATATATTGGATTTTGATGATTTTGGAGTTACAGTACATAACAATTATACTTCTTTAGATTTTACTTGCTATTATGAATCGGAAAAATATGTTTATTTTGTTGTTCCTATCGAAGATGCCAAAATATCCGGAAAGCTTGAGATGAGAGCCTTGTCTTTTGGAGCGTACCATATTACTGATCTTGGTATAGAATTATTAAAGGACATATCCGTGTATTTCTATATGTTTTTAGCAGAGGAATTGCTTTCAGGCAGACATAAGGACTGTATAAATGAAAAAAGAATAAATAAAAAGGTTTTGAATTTATTGGAATATAAAGTAGGACTTAATTGACTATTTAAAACTGTGTTCTGGATTTTTTGATTCAAAAAATCGTTTGTAAAACAGTTGACAAAACTGCAAAAAGATGTTATAGTATGTTGGTAAAACAAAGTAAAGCAGTGGCTTTCACCTGTAGGGTATCGTCTGTTACAGGTCAATAGTTTCGGTACTCTTAAAAGAGTTTCTTATGCTGTTGATGCACGGACGATTCAGGTATCGTTCGTGCTTTCTTTTTGTTTCTATATTTTTATTGGAGGTGCTTTAAGATTAGCAAGCAGGAACTTCAGATCAACGAGGAAATTCGTGATAAGGAAATCAGAGTTATAGATTCGGATGGCGGTCAGCTCGGAATAATGTCTGCATCACAGGCACTCGACATGGCAGCATCAAAAAATCTCGATCTGGTTAAGATCGCACCGCAGGCAGTACCGCCCGTGTGCAAGATCATGGACTACGGCAAGTATCGCTTTGAACAGGCAAAGCGTGAAAAGGAAGCAAGGAAAAATCAGCATATTGTCGATATAAAGGAGATACGTCTTTCCCTTAATATTGATACGCACGATTTTAATACAAAGCTCAATCATACTCAGAAGTTTATAAAGAGCGGTGATAAGGTCAAGGTCTCCATAAGATTCAGAGGCCGTGAAATGGGACATCCCGAACTTGGAACCGAAATAATGAAAAAGTTTGCCGAAGCATGTCAGGAATTTGCAAACGTTGAAAAGCCTGCAAAGCTTGAGGGACGAAGCATGATAATGTTCCTTGCACCGAAAACAAACAAATAAACCGAAATTTAAGGAGGATCTTAATATGCCAAAGATCAAGACACACAGCGGAGCTAAAAAGCGTTTTAAGCTTTCAAAGACAGGCAAGGTAATCCGTGCACACGCTAACAAATCTCACATTCTTAACAAGAAGACAACAAAGCGTAAAAGAGGTCTCAGAAAGACTGTTGCTGCCGATAAGACAAATGTAGCAGCAATCAAGCAGCTTATTCCTTATAAATAATTAATTAAGAAGTAGGCTATCGTGATCTAACTGAAAATAAGTATTATCGGAGGTATATAAAATGGCACGTGTAAAGGGTGCGTTGGCAACACGCAAAAGAAGAAAAAAGGTACTGAAACTCGCTAAGGGTTACTGGGGCGCAAAGAGCAAGCACTTTAAGATGGCTAAGGAAGCCGTAATGAAGAGCGGCAACTATGCATATATCGGCCGTAAGCAGAAGAAGAGAGATTTCAGAAGACTCTGGATAACTCGTATCTCATCAGGCTGCAAGGCTAACGGCATAAACTATTCTACATTTATGAACGGTCTTAAAAAGGCAGGCATCACACTCAACAGAAAGATGCTTTCAGAGATCGCTATCGCTGATGCAGAGGCTTTCACAGCACTCGTTGAGAAGGCTAAGGCAGCTCTTTGATAAACTATCCTATGCACTCAAGTCAAGGCTTGAGTGCATTTGTATTTGCTGTTTTTTCATTGTCCGCCATAAAAAGCAGATAATGAAAAGATAACAATTTATATATAGGAAAAATATTGAAAAGGAAAGAATGAAATGAAAAATATAGTTTTGATAGGTATGCCCGGATGCGGAAAAAGTACTGTCGGAGTTGTGCTTGCAAAAATACTCGGTTACAGGTTCCTTGATTCTGACCTTGTTATACAGGAGCAGGAGGACAGACTTCTGAGTGATATAATAGAACAGGAGGGTGTTGACGGCTTCAACGAAATAGAAAACCGCATAAACGCTTCTATTAATGTAAAGAAAACGGTTATAGCAACAGGCGGAAGTGTCGTTTACGGCAAGGACGCTATGGAGCATTTTAAGGATATCGGTATAATAGTGTATATCAAGCTCCCTTATGATGATATAAAACACAGGCTCGGTGACCTTGCAAAAAGGGGTGTTTCAATAAAGGAAGGTCAGACACTCAGAGATCTTTATAATGAACGTCTGCCGCTTTATGAAAAATATGCCGATATAATCGCAGATGAAAGAGGTCTGACTATATCCCAGACAGCTATGTATATAAAGGAACAGATATACAGCAGATACGGAGGTCGTAAAAATGATAACAAGCAAGGATAACGACATAATAAAACAGGTATCAAAGCTGCTTTCAAGTGCAAAATCCAGAAGGGAAACAGGCTGTTTTGTTTCTGAGGGTGCAAGGCTTTGCTGTGACGGTGCAATATCCGGTGCAAAGATATCGGCATTTTTATATACTTCCGCCGCAAAGGACAGGTATGTGCATGAATTTCAACAAATATCGGCATGTGCGGATAAGTCCTATGAGGTAAGCGATAAGCTTTTTGCAAAAATATCCGATACAAAAACACCGCAGGGCTTTTTATGTGTATTTAAAACACTTGACAAACGTGACGGAACGTTTAAAATATTAAATCAGGGACGTTATGCAGCGCTTGAAAATATACAGGATCCGTCCAACATGGGAACTATACTCCGTACAGCCGAGGCACTCGGTGTTGACGGAGTCATACTCTCGGCTGACTGCTGTGATATATACTCGCCAAAGGTCGTAAGAGGAAGTATGGGAGCGATATTCAGAGTTCCTGTGATGATAGCAGAGGATTTCACCGGCTATATCTCACAGCTTACACAAAAAGGCATAAACACATATGCATCTACACCGAGAAATGCCGTAAGCATAAATGAAACGGATTTTTCTGACGGCGGAGTTATGCTCATAGGAAACGAGGGGAACGGACTCAGACCTGAAACAATAGCTGCATGTAAAAAAAGTGTGAAGATAGAAATGCGTGGGGGGGCAGAGTCGCTCAACGCAGCGGCGGCAGCGGCTATATTAATGTATAAGCTGCTCGGATGAACAAACAGGAGAAAGCATAATGGAAAGTATCGTTTATTGGGTATGGCTTCACAATGCACTCAATTTCAGAGGAAATAATGTAAAGGCACTTCTTGGATATTTTGAAGATACAAAAAGCATATATTATGCTGACGATGAAGAGATAAATAACTTCTCAGGTATTACACCATCGGAAAAAAAGGGGCTTTGTGACAAATCATTGTCTGAAGCTAAAAAAATAATAAAAAGGTGCAAAGACGTAAAATGCCGCATATTTGCTTTATGTGATGAGCAATATCCCGAAAGGCTCAGAAAAACAGATGATGCACCTGCCGTGATATTCGTAAAGGGGGATATATCACATATAAATGAACCCTGTGCTGCAGTAGTCGGCACAAGGAACCCTTCTCTTTTGGGAAAGACGATGGCGTATGACTGTGCATCTGAGCTTTCAAAAAAAAGATATCATATAGTAAGCGGATGTGCCGACGGTGTTGACGCACAGGCTCACAAGGGCGCAATTCAGACAGGTGTGCATACCTATGCCGTACTCGGCGGCGGAGTCAATCATAAGTATCTGAAAAAGAATCAGCTTCTCAGAAACGAAATATCAAAGTACGGTGCACTTATAACGGAATATCCGCCAGACATGGAGCCGACAGATTATACATTATCGTTAAGGAACAGGATAATTTCGGCATTGTCCGACTGTACGGTAGTTGTCGAAGCGTCAATAGTAAGCGGTACTATAATAACGGCGGAATATGCCGCTATGCAGAATAAACCCATATTTGTTTTATGCGGAGATTATAAAAGTACCTTATCAGACGGTGCAGATATGCTGCTTGAGAACGGTGCATGGACGGCGAATAAGCGTGACGGGTATGCGGATATAATAAAATGGATGGAAAGCGTGGATGCGGATAAAAATAATCAGAAGATAGATCTTGAATCTATCAGACAGTTCCGCAAGGAAGCAAAACAAGAGCTCAGACAGGCAGCTGCAAATAATGCTGTTTTTGAAAATAATTGCCGTGATATGTATATCCTTAACCTTATAGACAAAATATTCTCGGCGGATACAAGTCCCGATGATATTATCATTGACAGTAATCCTGACGTATGTAAAGCCGTCAGAGAAAATTCCGTAACACGAAAAAAATCAAAGAAAATGACTGCCAGGCCGAAAAGTGAAAGAAAAACTAAAATTTCGGCTGTTACAGCTGATAATAATATTGACGATAGTGACAATAAAGATAATTTTACTATGTTGAATATTACCGAAAAAATCGTCTGTAATGAGAAAAAGCAGGAGAAAAATGATGATTTTTCCGCCAACATGTTGACAGAAAACGCTCGTGCGGTGTATGATACAATTTCAGATACACCGATTTTTACGGATCAGATAAAAAGTGAGGTCGGTCTGAGCATAAGTGACGTAATGTCTTCATTGACAGAGCTGGAGCTTTATGGTCTTATAGTGCCGCTTCCAAACGGAAAGTATGTAAGAAAGTAATTCTTTGGAGGTATGTGTGTCATGTCAAAGCTTGTAATAGTTGAGTCGCCTGCTAAGGCAAAGACTATAAAAAAATATCTCGGTACAGGTTATGAGGTCGTAGCCTCGATGGGACATATAAGGGATCTTAATCCGAACAGGCTCAGTGTCGATATAAAGAAAAAATTCACACCTAAATACGAACTTATAAAAGGTAAGGAAAAGCTTGCAGACGATCTTATAAAGCTTGCAGGCAAGAGCGAGTATGTTTATCTTGCGACTGACCCTGACCGTGAGGGAGAGGCTATTTCATGGCACCTTGCATATCTTTTAGGTCTTGACCTTGATGACAGTAACCGTGTTACATTCAATGAGATAACAAAAACAGGCGTACAGAACGGCATGAGCGCACCGAGAAAGATTGATATTGACCTTGTTAACGCACAGCAGGCACGAAGAATACTTGACAGACTTGTAGGTTATAAGCTCAGCCCGTTCCTTTCACAGAAAATAAGAAAAGGACTTTCCGCAGGACGTGTGCAGTCCGTAGCAGTAAGGATAATAGTTGACCGTGAGGAAAAGATAAGAGCCTTCAAGCCCGAAGAATACTGGAGCATAGATGCAAAGTTCATTCCAAAGGGTTCAAGAAAGGCATTCCCTGCCTCATTCTATGGTGATGCAAACGGCAAGATGAAAATAGAAAACGGCGAACAGGCACAGAAACTTCTTGAAGCTATGAAGGACTGCCAGCCGTTTGTTGAGAAGATAAGACACGGCACAAGAAAACGTCAGCCTGCACCGCCGTTTATAACCTCTACATTACAGCAGGAGGCTTCAAGAAAGTTAGGCTTCCAGTCAAAGCGTACTATGAAGGTAGCGCAGGAGCTTTATGAAGGTATAGAAATAGAGGATATGGGCGCAGTAGGTCTTATAACCTACATGAGAACAGACTCATTAAGACTTTCAGAGGATGCACTCAATGCGGCAGAGCAGTATATAAAGGATAAGTGGGGAGAAAAATATCTCCCGTCAGGAGATCACAGATATTTCAAGTCACGTTCAAATGCACAGGACGGACACGAAGCAATAAGACCTACAACGGTAGACCTTGAACCATCGAAGATAAAGAACAGCCTTACAAACGACCAGTACAAGCTTTATAAGCTTATATGGGAGCGTTTTATCGCATGTCAGATGGCTGAATGTGTCCATAAGACAACACAGGCTGATATAAATGCCGCCGGCTATATATTCAAAGCCTCCGGTTACAGAGTTGATTTTGACGGATATACAATACTTTATGTAGAGGGCAGCGATAATGCCGATGAGGAAAAAGAATCCGAACTTCCGCCGCTTGAAAAGGATATGCAGCTCAGGGTAAAGGAAATGATACCCAATCAGCATTTCACACAGCCGCCGGCAAGATATACCGAGGCTTCACTTATCAAGGCTCTTGAAGAATACGGTATCGGCAGACCGTCTACCTATGCGGCAACTATCTCTACAATAACATCAAGAGGATATGTTAAACGTGAGAGCAAAACCCTTTTCCCGACAGAACTTGGCGAAGTAACAACAAAGCTCATGGAGGAACGTTTCCCGAAGATAGTAAACGTAAAATTCACAGCCCAGATGGAACAGGATCTCGATACAGTCGAGGAAGGCAAATACGGCTGGGTTGATCTTCTCACAAACTTTTACGGCGATTTCGATAAAACACTCAAACAGGCAAAGGAAGAAATGAAGGGTGTAAAGATAGAGCTTGAAGAGGATAAGACAGATCTTATATGTGACAAGTGCGGCAAGCCTATGGTCGTTAAATTCGGCAGATACGGTAAATTCATAGCCTGCTCGGGTTATCCCGACTGTAAGAATATCGTAAAAATGATAAGTACAATCGGTGTTCCGTGTCCCAAGTGCGGCGGTGATGTCATAGTAAGAAAGACTAAACGTGGCAGGGACTTCTACGGCTGCTCAAATTATCCGAACTGTGATTTCGTATCATGGTACCAGCCGACAAATGAAAAGTGTCCCCAGTGCGGCAGCGTACTTTTCAAGAAAAAGGGCAAGATGCCGAAGCTTTTCTGTAATGCGGAGGGCTGCGGCTATCAGCGTGATGATGATACGGAAGATGCTGCTATAATACAGATCGCTGTAAACAAGGAAGAAACATCCAAGACTGATGATAATATAAACATGACTGATAATGCGGTAAACGAGTGATCACGCATAATAAAGGCACAGCTATTTCAAAAATGACTGTGCCTTTAATTGCAGTTATTGGTCAAGGTTTATAAGGCTCCCTCATTGAGGGAGCTGTCAGCTATGCTGACTGAGGGAGTTATAACCTGCGTTCAGCATAGTAACAGCGAAGCGGAACGAGAAAGGTAAACACACTTGGTTTGTCATTCCGAACTCAATGAGGAATCTTTAAAGATCCTTCGCTTACGCTCAGGATGACAGGTTGTTTGTAGAATTTTTCAACTGAAAGTACGCTTTATTGAGCC
>JBGVAQ010000487.1:0-7769 GCA_045224775.1 Acutalibacteraceae bacterium
AGGGTTGAGAAAAGCTGCGGTCATACCTATGCAAATATAGAGGATATTTTTAACGGTCGTAAGTATCTGAAGAATGAGGTATTTCCCAATACTATTACTAATGCAATGATAGTTGCTCATATCGCTCAAAAGGGTATCAGAAACGATCACGACCTGATTTATTTTAATTCTATGTTTCAAGCGGAGCTAAATACGGCAAAGCAGATCCAACGGCTGAATTTCTCAGGTTCTCCATTGCCGTTTAACGAACGGTTTATAGATGAGTCAGAAACACAAACGGGACTTAAATATGCACCTCAACAACGAGAGGCTTTCTCGTTGTTGAAAAAAACTGGTGTAGGAATCCTTACAGGAGGTCCAGGAACAGGCAAAAGTACAGTTATTAATGGAATCCTTATGGCCTACGAAAAGATGAAGCCTGGGGGTGTTATACGGCTCTGTGCACCAACCGGAAGAGCAGCACAGAGAATCACAGAAACAACCGGCAGAGAGGCTGTAACGATCCATAGACTTCTGGAATACAAACCATTCGGAAGAGAGATGGACGTACAACGGAATGCTTCCAATCCAATAGAGGCAGATATAATTATTGTAGATGAAAGTTCTATGTTGGATATTGAGCTTGCATCTTTATTTTTTTCTGCAGTAGGAAATGGGACCCTTGTAATACTTGTAGGAGATATAAATCAACTGCCATCCGTTGGTGCGGGTGATGTGCTTCATGACCTTATAACGAGCGGTGTAGTTCCTGTGGTTCAGCTTACTACTGTTTACCGTCAGGCAGAAACTTCACCTATTATTGCAAATGCAAGAGCCATAAATGCCGGTATTGATAACCTGATCCAAAATGAAGATTTTGTTATCAATAAGTATCATAATGATGCCGATATTGCAGATGCAGTAGTAGATTATATGCAAAGCAATTATGATTCTACAGATCCCTTTGGTATTCAGGTTCTTGTCCCATCCAGAGTGGGGAAGGCCGGACTCACAGAGCTCAACAGCAGACTTCAGGAGGTATTAAATCCGGGTCGTTCCGGAGTACAATACGGCAGAACCTGTTATCGGGAAAAAGACAAAATAATTTTTACTCGTAACAACTATGATGCCGGTTATTTTAACGGTGACATTGGAATTGTAACTGAAGCAAGAAACGGACAACTTGTAATAAAATTCCAAGGAAAAGACGATTCTGTTATAATCAGCAAAGAACTTCTTGAGGATGTTATGCTTGCATACGCTATGACTATACATAAGAGCCAAGGCTCAGAATTCCCGGAAGCAATTATTGTTATGCCTCAGACCCCTGTTACAATGCTTAAACGTAACTTGCTATATACCGGTATTACAAGAGCCAAAAAGAAAGTGTGGCTTGTGTCTGCAATAGGTTCTGTCAGAAGGGCTGTCAGCAACTCAGATACAGGAAAAAGACGAACTAAACTAACCGAAAGACTGCAAAATAACGGTTATCTGAAGGAGGATAATAATGGCTAGGGCTAAAAAAACAAAAGAAAAGAATATGCGTATTGAAATCATACGTTTATTCTATGTTAACAAAGAAAAGGGTTGGATCTCAGGTCTTGCCCGAATAATAGGAAAAAAGAAGGATCCGGAAATCAAAATAGCAGGGAATATATCAGACCCGGCTGAAGGAGATCTTTATGATGTATCCGGATATTATGAAGATAATATCTATGGTCATCAGTTTCAGGTTATTAAATCAGAAAGTGCTACGAAGGATCCAATAATAACTGATGAAGCAATCAGAGATGCAATAGATGCGTTATTACCCGATAATCGTGATTGGGCATATCTGTTACTGACCGGTTTTGTAAAAGGGATAGGTCCTAAGATGACATACAAAATAGTTAAGAATCTGGGAAATAAACTGGATCTGGTTCTCTCAGGACGGGAAGAAGACTGTCTGGATTTCTTGAATGAGACAACACGATACCGTTTTGTTGATTCTGTCAACGAATTCAGATGCTACCGAAAGCTATGCGGTTTCTTTAAAGGATTTATTACTCCAAACAGAGCAATAAAGATTTATGACCACTATGCTACAGAAGTAGAGAAAAACACAGAATCACCCTGTTTTACAGGACTTGATAAAATCAAGGAAAATCCCTATGTGCTCATAGCCGAAATTGACGACATCGGATTCAACTCGCTGGATGATATTGTTCGGAAGCTTAATCTGCCAAACTATGAAGAGCTGCGTTTCCCGGCTGCAATACTGGAGGCAATGCGGCAAACCAACGCTGCGGGACACTGTTACTGCACAGAAACAGAGCTATTGAGTGTACTTGAGCAGTTCCTGCAAGTAAAGGTTGATCAGGATCGGTTTGAAACAACTCTACTACAACTGAGAGATAAGAATCTTGTTGTTGTCGTAGAAAGCAAAATCTATCTGAAAAAGATATATTCTGCAGAAACTGAATCGGCAAGTTTTATTAATGAACATAACCATAGTATGCAAACTCTTAGTTCCTTAGCTGTTGACCGAGTTCTTAATAGTCTGCATCTGCCTTTTGAGCTTGATCCATCACAAAAAAGAGCAGTTCACGTTGTAAATTCAAATGAGCTTTCGATAATTACCGGAGGTCCCGGCACAGGAAAATCTACTATAATTAAGGCTATCATTCAGTGTTGGCTGAAAAACAATAAAGAAGATACTTTAAGACTGCTTGCCCCTACAGGTCGAGCCTCTAAACGGCTGGCAGAAGCAACCGACCACGAGGCATCTACAATTCATCGTTATATGTATCATAAGGCAAATGAAGATTACGGTCAGAAAGACACCCTTTTATATATCATTGACGAGGTTTCCATGGTAGATGTAAATTTGCTGTACTCTTTCTTCAAAGTTGTATCTAAAAGCGGTAAATGCAAGATTGTATTGGTCGGAGATAAGGATCAGCTCCCCAGTATAGGACCGGGAAGGGTTTTGTCAGACCTTCTGCATAAGATCCCGACTGCTGAACTTACAAAGCAACACAGAAGTGAAGGTGATATTGCTTGGAATGCTTCTATGATCAACAACGGATGTAAGTTCAGTGACCTTGTTTTTGGGGAAAAAACTCAGTTCGTTCCATGCGATAAGGGAGAAATATTATCAAAATGTATTGAAACATACAAAGAAGAAGTAAAAGCACATGGTATTCAAAATGTCTGCATTCTTACAGCACGTCGAAAGGAGGACAAAGAAGACAGACAACATACCAGCATGACAATAAATAAGCTGCTTCATCCGGATTTTATTAAAGAACCTGAAGTCAAAAATAAGATCCAAGTTGGTGACAGGGTAATGCAACGATGTAATAACTACAACCTTAAAGTATTTAATGGTGATTTAGGAATCGTATCGAATATAACTCCTAAGTCCATAATTGTAAAAATGGATGATGGCAGAATCATTGAGTATACACCGGCTTATCAGGACGAACTTGTAATGGCTTATGCTATGACGATCCATAAAAGCCAAGGCTCGGAATTTGATGTATGCATAATACCTATGAATTATTCAGACTATATAATGCTGCAGAGAAACCTTCTGTATACTGCCGTTACCAGAGCAAAACAAAAGGTCATACTGATAGGGGACAAAAAAGCTTTTGCACAAGCTATCAGGGAGAATAAAGAGATAAACAGGCATACTCGTTTAAAATCACTTGTAGATTAACTGCCATAAGAAAGCCCCGGATTATTAGTCCGAGGCTTTTTTCAATCTATTAGCAATTCCGGAAGAATAGCAGTTACTATATTAACCGTTTTCGCATCAAATTTTCTATACAGATGGGTAAACAGGGTATCCATCGATGTTGTATCAATAATCATTTGAGCTATTACATCTGCCTGAGCAGGGGAGAGGCCTTGTGCAAGCAAAAGCGATTCCGCATGATTGATTCTGTCTTTTCTTCCACTTGATTTCTTTTTCTGTTTCTTATACGAGTTGATTATTTTTCTGATTGTGCCAAAGTTCTGTTTAATGACTTTAATTGATGGTCCAATTGGTATTTTTAGTTTAGGCAGTATATTACAAATATCTGCTATTTCACGGTTAAAGCAGACTATAACTGCAACTTTTATCACCTGTTCCTCAGTAAAATCCGAAATCTTGCCCGCAAAGAGCTCATATGTATTTCGTATCAGTTTTATCTGATGAGGGAACGGTATTTCTGCAAATTTCTTATCGGTTTTATAATCCTTTGGAAGTTCATTAACTGCAAGTACAATATTTCTGATAAATGTATACTTTTTCTGATTCGGTTTATTTTGAACAATGATTTCTTTATTGTTTGAAATACCAGGAATGTTAAGAGTGTTTGCGTTCAATTGGATTATAGCTTGATTATTATTACCGGTAATCGCTTCAACCTGATTATTATCCTCCAATGTTTTCTGCCGAACAAGAGTATCTGTAAGCTTTTCCACAGACATACATCTTACTAAAACGTTGCGTTTTTCCCAAAATAAAGATACTGCCTGAAACCCTTTATCATTGCTGTAAATTATGTACTCAGCATCTTTGTCTTCATTTATGAGATAGCCGAGATATGATACCAATTCAAAGTCAAGGCTGTTTTTCCCTACACGCTCACAGTGTATAGGTATAATCTGTTTTGCCCTTGGAAGTATAAGTTCCAGATTAGAATAGGTCAATATAGTAGAGTGATCTGTATAGAAAAGATACAGCTTGTCATGCTGTTCTACTATATCAAGCAAAGACATCCAGGAAGATGCTACATTTTCGGTATCAACCAAATAAACCTTCAAAAAAAACACCTGCTTTCTATTTTTTCTAATACTATTATGCTTGACGAAATGTTTTTTTGGTTTTAAATTGAATCGATTTTTTAATTTCATCAAGCATAATACTAACAGAGACTTTTTCAATATTATGGAGTGTATTGATATGGTCTACTTTAATTATCTGGAGGTAAAACATATGGCAAATGAAATCAAGTTGACAGACGTATTGTTTAAATACCAATCAGGTACAATCGTCGATGGAGTTACGGACGGGAGTGGAACTGTTTGTTTTGGATCAAAATCCGAAGTAGGTATCACTTCCGAAATAGGTGCAAGATCAAAACCCAGAGGCAGAGATTTTTCTAAAATGAGTTTGGCAGCAGGAATACTTAAACCTTTCTCAATAGGAGAAATCAAGGTCGGATATAACTCCGAAAAGATCTACGCAATGGAGGTAGAACACAAAGGATTACAGGGAGTAGTGATTCTTAATTCGAATACCGGAAAAGTTTCTAGATACAATATCAACGGAAGGCTTACAGACGTATATGCTTTTATTCTTTATGCACTTGTTTGTGCGGATGAAGCGTCAGAGTATATAAAATCTCTATGTGCAGATATTGTTACTTCTATTGACGCTAAGCTGGCTTATAAATTTGCAGATGCAGTATATTATATCTGCAAGGATAGTTTCAATACATATTCAGTGAAAGATATGACGGAAGCAGAAATGAATCAGCTTATTTCTACTACAAGTTTTAATAAGATTGACTTAGTCTCCGATAAAATATTTGCAGTTAATGGCCGTACACCGGATTTTACGATGCTCAATACTGTTGTCTCTTCGAAAAAAAGAGAATCAGCATCCTCTACTGATGTTGAAGCTTTCAAAAATGAAGTCTTTGCCGGTAATTATCTTACGGAGTTTTCTATGAACTGTGGATATGATATGGATGATCCCATGGCTCAGCATCCTTCTATCGACCTGTGGGATACATACAAACCACCTGCTAGAGTAATCAGTCTGATAAAACGCTGTAAAAAGCAGCTGGATGAAATAAATCTGAGAGTTGTAAACGGAGAAACAAACCCTATTGGGTACAATCCTCTGAACTTTCTCTTCTTTGGTGCGGCCGGAGGAGGTAAATCAATGGCTACTCAGGCACTTGCCGGAGCCCTTGGAATGCCTCTGTACTCCATCGGTTGCTCAAAAAACACAGAAGAAGATACATTCCGAGGAATGACTGTTATAGTAAACGGAGCCCCGATGTTCAAGGAAACCGAATTTCTTCACGGGGCAAAGCACGGAGGAGTAATAGTACTTGAGGAAGCCAATCTCGCTAATGCTGCAGTTATACAGGGTATTCTCTCCTTGTTTGCAGCATTCCCTTACAGAATTGCAGAGAACGGTGTTACACCCGTTACAAGGCATCATCAGGTAATTCTTATTATCTGTATGAACACAGGCTATAACGGCACCAGAGACCTCAATGAGGCCACTCAGAGCCGTTTTGCTAAGGCACTGGAATTTGAAGAGATCACTGAGATAGACTTCAAGGACATTTTTGTCATGAACGGGTATGAAAAGAAGAACATTAACAAGGTCTGGAAGGTATATAACACTCTGCGTGAATCGCTCAAGGCAAGCGAAGATACCTGCGATCTTGTTGATCTGGTATCTTTCCGACACGCGCGAGAATGCCTTGACAGCCTGAAATACGGAGAGGAGTTTGCAGAAGCCATCGAAAGCACTTTCGTAAATTCAGTAAAGATCAGAAATCCGGAAGTAGCTGAGAGTCTGAAATCCGATATTCTGCCTATGCTGAAGTAATAGGGGGGGAGAGATATGGCTAAAAAATACAATAAAGCACTAATCCAACGGCTTTTCAGATCGTTAAGTACTGCTGCTACAGTGCTGATTAAACGTAAGAGCCGTGTTATCCAAATAAGCGGACAGGATCTTGCTTACACAGAAAGTCCCAAAAGCGGAGTGAAGCTGTTTATTAACCCCACTCATACTTACATAGATGATCTTGAGCTTCCAAACAGAATTGCTGCTATAAAGGGACTGTGGGCTCATGAAACGCTACATCAGCTGCTTACAGATTTTTCTCTGCTTGAAAGAGCTTCAAGCTGTCATTCAAACCATTATGCAGTAAAGATTCTTCATGATATTTGGAATATTCTGGAGGATACATATATCGAACGGTATGCATATACACAGCTTGGAGAACTGTATGTAAGGTGTATCCACTACATGCAGGCATTAATCTACAAAAACACTCCATTGCTTGAAGAATGCAGTCCCGGACTGCCACAGTTCATGGCTGCTCTCGTTATGTACAAATCAATGGGGCCTATAAAGGGAAGTTTTACAGATCCTGTTGCTGAGGAATGCTTCTACAAATCGCTGGACATTCTTGATAATGGAGCCAACAATCTGAATGCTATTGAGAGATTTGAAGCATCAAAGCAAATCTGGAACATAGCAAAACCGCTATGGGAAGAACTTGTCGAAGAGAAGGCAGAAGCTGAAAAATTGATGCAGGAACTGCTTGATCTAATGAAAAAGTTAGGTATCGCACTGCCGGACGGAGATACAATGTCAGGAAAAATATCGCTTCCTGAAGGAACGATGCCTGATGATTCACACAAGGCCGGTAAAGATAAAACCAAAGCACTTGGAAAGAGTAAGGGCTTATATAGTGATAAGACCGATACTGATGATAAATCCGAGTCAGGTGAATCAACCGGTGATAAATCAAAAGATGCAAAAACTGACGATAACAAAACCAAAGAAGGCAAAAATTCTGAACCTACCTCTTCCAACGAGGAAGTTGATTCGTCTGAATCTGGAGACAGTCCTGAGGAATTTGAGGAGATATCAGAAGAGTACGAACTGTCAGATGAAGATATTGCACGTATCAAATCCGAGATAGATTCTATTCGAAAGGGAATGAAAAAGGATAATATGGAGAAAGAATCCTATAGAAAAGAGGATATTGACCTGCCTTTTG
>JBGVAQ010000488.1:0-5508 GCA_045224775.1 Acutalibacteraceae bacterium
TCCGGCTGTCTCTGAACTGTTTTCTTTGGCACATTCCTCCGTAAATCGAAACCATCTTAAGTACAGTAAAATTCAATATTTTATCAAACAAGCGCATTTTTGACTCTCCGTTCTTTTTCTTTTTTTATATTATTATTGTTTTTTTCTGCGTTTTTTAGATGCGATAATTCCTACAACTCCTGCCGACGCAGCCGTTAAAGCTGTGACTAAAGCCAATGCCGCACTTCCTGTCTGAGGATAATTTCCAAAAAAGTTTGTGCCTGACGGAAGATATGATGATGACTGTGAACGATAACTCTGATCCGCAACATTTTCTATAACATTTACAATTATATCTATGCTGCCGTCTTCCATAACAAGTGTAAGATTGTTCTTGCCGTCCGAAAGAGTACTCAGATATTCAGGGGTAAGAGTAACTGTTCCGTCTTGTATAGATATGCTGCTTGATTTTGATATAAGCGAGAGCATACCGCTTTTGCGTACAGATGCGGTACTTGAAACGGAGTTTGTTTTTATTGATATACCCTCGCTGCTGTTTCTTCTCCATGTAAATACCGATCTTTCAGCCGTAAGTCCCGACGAAGAACCTGACTTGTTCTTGCGGTCGGTAACATTTATCGTAACAGAAAGATTTCCGTCATCAAATTCAAATACAAGCTTGTTTTCGCCGTTGTCAAGCTTTTTGAGATAATTTGCCGTAATGCCAACTCTGCCCAAAGTGATATATACACCCTTATCCTTGTTTGAGAAAACAGGCTGTCCGTCCTTGGTTACAACAACATTTCCTGCACTTGAATTTGTCTTTACAGCAATACCGATAAGATTACTTCTGTCCCATGTAAAGTAAGTTTCATCTGCGGTTATTTCCTTAACATCTCCTGTACTTTCCTGACCGTCATCAATTACTGTTACGGTAACGTCAACACAACCCTCTTTAAGCATAAGCGTAAGATGATTTTCACCGTTGTCCAGCTTTTTCAGAAAGCCTGCGTCTAAATATATCTGTCCTTCCTCTATGGAAAGATCCTTGCTCAAAAGACTTGAAGCAAAAAGCCTGTTATCCTTTTTTACAGTAAAGCTTTCAGATCCGGAATTAGTCTGTATAACTATACCGTCCTCGCTGTTCCTGCTCCATTCAAATTCTGTTTCACCAACGGAAAGTTCTGTATCTTCACTATGCTTTTTATTCGTTACATATATATTTACAGTAATAGTTCCATCGTCAAATTCAAACACAAGGCTGTTTTCGCCGTCATCAAGATTTTTAAGGATATTTGCTGTTATGCCTACTCTGCCGGATGTGACATAAACCCCCAGCTCCTTATTTGAAGCGAACGGCTCGCCGTCTTTAGTTATCGCAATATTGCGTGAATCCGAATTTGTATTTACCGAAACACCGATAAGATCACTTCTGTCCCATGTAAGCTCGGTTTCTTCAGCAGTTATAACCTTTTCTTCTGAAGGCTCCTGCGGTGTGCTGTCACTGACAACTACCTTTACAGTTATTATGCCTTCTTTAAGCATCAGATAAAGATCATTTTCACCTGCATCAAGCTTTTTGAGGAAATCTGCACTTATAAGTATCTGTCCGTCATTTATTGATACAGAATCGTTTATAAGACTTGAAGCATAATGCATTCCGCTTTTTACAGCGATCTGTTTTGAAAATGAATTTGTCATTATAGCAATATCAGAGCCGCCGTTCCTGTCCCATTCAAAAGCAGTATTGTCAGCCTGTAGAACAAATTCTTCCCCAGATGTTTCGGATACTTCCGATACTTCTTCCGGATGATTATTTGTAACATTTATTGTAATATCGTATTTTTCATCTTTGGTAAGCAGCTCCAAAGTGTTCTCACCGTCATCCAGCTTTGCCAAAAGTGATACGCCTATATTTACCTGTCCTTTTTCAACAGTAAAATCACTGAACAATGACGCAAAAAGTCTGTTGTTCCTTATCATTATAGCTTCATCAAATGATGCTCCGAAATTAATGGTAAGACCTTTATCATCACTTCTGTCCCATTCAAAATAATAACTATCAGAAGATTCTGTTTTGCCTGCAGCAACAGTGCTGTCATCTGTTGCTGCAATAGCACAAATACTTGAAGCAGCAGTACCTGACATAAGCACAGCAGCCATCAGACAGCAAATAATTGTCTTTGATTTCATTCTCATTCACCCCTATAGAAATTCCATATTAATTTTCTGATGAAACTCATTATAACACATTTTTTACATATATCAAGCAATTGTGAGATATCACAATTAATATTTTACGATTTGTTAATCTTTATATCTGCTTTTAAAGAAGATATGTACTGCTTTGCACATCTCGGAGAACGTCCTCCACGCTCTATCGCAAATTTTTCAGCGCCCTTTGTAAGCTCATCAATGCCTATATTCAGACGTTCATCCTTTGCAAGAGCCATTATAATGTCGATATATTCATTCTTGTCAGGCTTTGTAAAGCATACGGAAAGCCCGAAACGATCAGAAAGTGAAAGATTTTCCTGAATAGTATCATTCCTGTGTATATCATCACCCTCTCTGTCGGAAAAGCTTTCCCTTATAATATGTCTGCGGTTAGACGTAGCATAAATAAGCGCATTTTCAGGTCTTACGGCAAGACCACCCTCAAGTACAGCTTTAAGCTGTGCATAGCTCTTATCCTCGGCAGGAAATGAAAGGTCATCTATGAATATTATGAATTTCAGCGGTATTTCCGCTATCTTTTCCACAAGCAGCGGAAATTCGGAAAGTCTGTCCTTCGGTATCTCGACCATTCTCAGACCTTTTTTATAATATGTATTAAGCATAGCCTTGACTGTAGATGATTTTCCCGTACCTCTGTCACCGTAAAGCAAACAGTTATTGCTTTGTACGCCGTTAAGAAATGCAAGAGTATTGTCCTCTACAAGCTTTCTCGGTATGCTGTAACCCTTTAACATTGATATATCAACAGTATCCGGATGAACAACAGGCTCTATACTCTTGTTTCTCCAGATAAAAGCCTTGTATCTTGCGAACATTCCGCAGCCGTTCTGTCTGTAGAAATCCGCAAGCTCATCTATAATATCATCCTCATGCAGAAATTCCTTTATAGGACGGCCGTTATCCCATCTCGGCAGACTGTTGGCAACAACACCAAGTTCATCACGGTATGTATAATCGTTAAGTATAGTCTGAGGAGATAAAAGGCTTGCTCTCCTTATTGCCGAAAGGTCACGTCTTATTGCACTTATTACCTGAGTAGGCAAAGATTTTTCCTTTTTTGACGAAGCCGCTCTTGAAAAGGCATTTTCATCAAAAAGAGCGGTTTCAGTTATACAGCCTGCCAGATTGTCTGCATATCCTCTCTCGCACAGCAGGGCGAAAAAATTTCCCCATGCACAGCAAAATTCAAATACGGGCTTGTTTATAGAGCAGAGAAGTTCATAATAAGCCTTCGGAACACTTCTGTTGAGAATGCCCGAATATATCGAAAGTGACGACATCATCAAAGCGGCCTCTTTTGTAGGATTCATATATACCATCTCCGAAACAAATAATATTGTTAATTATATTTTACAATAAAAAAATTCATACGTCAATTTATTATTAAAGGAAAAAACAGTATCATTATAACAGTAAACATGATATAATAAAGAAAAAATGCGGAGATAATATTACTATGGAAAATATTTCGGAAAAAAATATTGAAAACAGAAATCTCGTATCCGAAAAGGCGGCTAAAATATGGCAGATAAGAATATCCGTAATATTTGTGCTGTACACTGTCCTTTCGGGAATATTATTTTTTGTCCTTCCTGTTCTGTGCATAATTTTTTTAAGTATCGTAGTGATACTTTACATTTTAATAATGTTTTTCTACATTCCTGCTGTAACAAAGATAATAAGCTACCGTTTTGAAAAAGATCATCTGATACTGAACAAAGGCTTTTTTACAAGACGTGAGATAATAGTAAGATTTTCAAAGATACAGTATGCTGTAATGTTTGAGGGCATAATAGAAAAGCGGCTCGGACTTGCATCAATAGATGTTCTTTTGGCAGGAAGCAACGTTATTTTATGGGAGCTTTCAAAAGAGGATGCAGTTATTCTGAAAAAAAAGATAGATGACTTTTTACACATGTCGTAGGAGGAAATCAAGACATGAAATCATCATTAGTATATAAAAAATGCCACCCTTATACGATACTGAACCATATGAAATTATCCGTTATCATAATTATCCTTTCCGTCATGCGTCAGATATTCATAACGCCTCATGGAATATTTGATATAATAAGCTCTCTTGGCATAAGTGCATTTTATGTGCTTGCAGGCTGTCTTTATGCATTATGGTTCTATCATAAGCAGTCGTATTTTATGGGCGATAACGGAATATTTATCAGACAGGGTATATTTTTTAAAAGAAAATATGTTATGCCGTATGACAAGATACAGACTTTGTCAGTAAAAAAAGATATTCTGCCGTCAATCTTTGGTGCGGTAAAGGTATCGGCAGATACTCCCGCCGGTTCAAGCAGAGATTATGATATATCAGGATATATCTCAAAAAAGAATACAGAAAAAATGCTTGAACGGATAAACAGAGAAAATATCAAAGGAAATATATACAGGTCAAATATGGTAAATACGATACTTCTTTCTGTTTTCTGGTCGAACCCCATAACAGGGCTTATATTTATCGTACCCGTACTCAGCAAGAGTGCAAAGATAGTAGGCTCAGAGCTTACAAACAGCCTTATATATGACTCTATCAGTTCAGATAAAAATTTCTTTGCATTATATTTTTCTCCCGCCGTTTCAGCGATAATAACAATAATAATTTTATGCTGGGTAATATCCGTACTGATGGTATTTTTAAGATATGCAGGATTCCGTTCATACAGGCTCGAAAATTTTGTTGCAGTATCAAGAGGGGCTATAAACAAGAGCTTTCTTATGACACGGACAGACGGTATTACAGCCGTAACCATAAATCAGAGCCTTTTTATGCGTATACTGAATATTTACAGCGCAGGTATATTTGTAATAGGCTCGGATAAGATAAAGGGCGACAGAAGTATGATAATACCGCCCGAAGGCAAGGAAAAAATATATAAGGGAATATATGAGCTTACAGGTATAGATCCGCATGAAACGGAAAGCATTTATGTACGGAAACATAAACTGTGGTCTTATGTATATCTGCCTGTAATACTTTTTGCAGTATGCACTCTGGGATTTATATTATCAAAATTTCTCGGCCGTCTTTCATCAATAATAAAAGTACTTTCAGCAATATGTATGCTCCTTATATTATGGTGGTTTGCATTCAGGTGCTTTGCATACAGACATTCCCATATAGCACTTTGCGGCAGGAATATATCTGTATGCACATATGAAAGACTTACACTCAAAAAATATATAATTCCTATTGAAAAAATACAAAGCGTTGAGATATCGCAGAATATATTCCAGTTAAAAAAAGACACCTGTAATGTAAAGTTAAGCATATAT
>JBGVAQ010000489.1:0-3369 GCA_045224775.1 Acutalibacteraceae bacterium
TTCTTGTCTGTGCCTTTCATATATCCGTAAGGCGGATAGTTGGTCTTATACTTTCCCGACTTTGCGTTCGCTTCAAAAACAGCTCTCAGCTTCTTTGAAGTGTTGGCTGCGTGCCATTCATTAAAAACATTCATGATCGGCATCATATCCATTGAAGCGCTGTCCGATTTCGCTGTGTCGATATTATCGTTCAGAGCTATGAAGCGGATATTGTACATGGGGAAAATATAATCTGTGTACTGACCGACCTGGATGTAGTTTCTTCCGAAACGAGAGAGGTCTTTACAGATGATAAGATTGATCTTGCCGTTTTTCGCATCGTCAAGCAATCTCTGTACGCCCGGACGTTCAAACGTAGTGCCTGAAATTCCGTCATCCACATACTCATCGTAAAGCGTCCAGCCGTGCTGTTCCTCAATATATTTCGTCAGAATGGTTCGCTGGTTTTCAATCGAAAGGGATTCTCCCACACGCTCATCATCACGGGACAAGCGGAGGTACATTCCCACTTTATATTCAGTCTGCTTTGGTAACATCGTAAACTCCTTTCCTGCATTTCCAAAGCAGCTCTTTCCGATACGAGTCTATTATAGCGCGCCGTATCGGAAAAAGCAATAGCTTTTGAGAAAAAAGTTTACTCTGTATCTGAGCAAGGGACACGGTGCATCATTTCGTTGACTACCTTATTGAAAGCATAGCCAAGCATCACATCGTTAATATCCCTGTCTCCGACAAAGTGACTTACAACTTTGTGCTTCACACCGTCCACCTCATAAGTGTTGGTGTGCATCGGACAATCTTTGTAAAGCTCGTCCATCTCCTGCATAGTTTTTACGCCTGCCTTTTCTCTCTCTACGGCATTTGTAGTATTATTCGTTCTACACTATCCTTTCCGACAGCTCGTTCCATTTTCACACTTCCTGCTGTCATGATCCTAAAAAATCGTCCCGTCGGTTACGGGGAAAACGCCTTGTGACCGTTCAGGCATTTAGTCATCATCGCCGTCCTGCTTATCGTAGAACGCAATGTCATCGCTGTCCTCAGACGAGCGACCGCTGCCTGCAAGCTCTGCAATATCTGCATCGCTCAGACCGCTTGTCTGGAGCATCTCAGCCTGCTGATGTTCTCTGCTGAGAATATCGAGCAAGTCCTGCCCCGTGCAGTTGTACTGCTCGCAGATCGCCTGATAGCTCAGTCGGGCATTTTCCTCCATGAGCTTCTTACGCTTATCAGTGTCACGCTTGATGTTCTTGGAGAGCTGTTCGATCTTGCGATCATTCTCAGCGATCTTTTCAGAATAGAGTGCTATGGGAATCACCTCACCTTCATTTTTGTCATTTCACATATTCCATGAGCCGAAGCTCTGATTTCTCCTTTTCATACTCCAATTATAGCGCGCAATAATACAAAAAATCTATTCGCATACCAGACAAACTTTTCTCAACACAGCCCGAAATCGGAGTAATCGAAAATTCAGAAACGTGCAGTTATGAGGGGGTTACGATACCCTGAGAGCATATAACCCCCCAACTGTCATTTTGACGAATACCGATTTTCCGATTCATTGACTTTTCGAGATTTTTCCAGTATAGTTATCATAAGGACGGCGGCGGAGCGATCGGACACAGAGAAATATAGTCGCTGACGCTCCAATTCCACACATGGAAGTGTGGAAACAAAGCAGAGCCGACAGGCTCAAATGAAAAATAGCCCCGCTGGGGCTAACACAAATCGCAAGCTCGGCATAGCTGCACTACAAATCACAGATTTGAGTACACCAATGCACCGCTTGGCAGAGGGCTGCCGCCCCTACGACCCCGCAATTAGAAATAGAAAGGAAAACAGAAAACATGAGCAACAAAACGAAACGAACACACAGTATTCAGGTCAGGCTTAGTGACGAGGAATACGAAGCGTTCAACCGCAAATTCACGGCAAGCGGTATGAAATCCCGAAGCGATTTCTTCCGCCACATGATCTTCACAGGCTACATCGTGATTTTCAACGATGACAAGATGAATGAGCTGCTGAAACTTGCAAGAAGCATCTCCAACAACTTCAATCAGGTGGCAGTCAGAGCCAACAGCGGCGGAAAGGTCTATCCCGAAGATATTTCCGCATTGAGGGAGGAGGTGGAGAAACTCTGGCAACCACTAAGATATTTTCAGTCTCAGTTGATGAGCTTGCATCACTGAAATATATCGCCAACCCCGAAAAGACGGATAACGGCAGACTGATTTTCACACAGGGGTGCAGCGCCGATCCCGAACAGGCTCATCGTGACTTTGAAGAAATACGGGCGAACGGAACAGGCAGAAGTTCCGTTCTCGCCCAGCACTTCATTGTGAGTTTCAAGCCTGGGGAAATCACGTCGGAGCGAGCATTGCAGCTCGGTCAGGAGATATGTGAGCAATTTCTGAAAGGCGAGTATCAGTATTTCATGACCTGCCATATCGACAAGGAGCATACCCACTTGCATTGCGTTTTCAACAATACGAATTGCATCGACGGCAGGACTTTTGAAACGCACGAAAACCGCAGGACTACCAAGCAGGACAGGTCATTTCAGAAGCTCATGAACATCACGGACGAGGTATGCCGACAGCATCATTTATCTGTGATCGAGCATCCCGAAATGGGCAAAGGAAAGAACCATTGGGAATGGGATATGAGCCGTCTGGGATTATCGTGGAAAGCTAAACTGAAATTCACGATAGATCAGGTAATCAAGGTCAGCGAAAACTTTGAGGACTTCCTTGCAAAATGTGCAGATTTCGGAGTGCTTGTTGAGTACAATCCCGAACACAAGATCGACCTGAAATTTATGCTTGCCGAGCAGAAGGAACGCAATCCGAGAGCGAAGATGACCAGAGCGAAAACGCTTGGGTGGTTTTATGAGACTGAAACGATCAAGAACCGCATCGCACAGTATCAGGGCGGTTGGATCTATGTGCCGAGAACGAAGATAAAAGAACGGACGGTAAAAGCCCCAAACAGGTTTGTTCAGGATGCTATCGACCGTGGCAATATGAAGCTTGCCAGTATCGCAAAAAATGTAATAGCCGAGTATGGTGTAGAGCCTGATCAGATAAAGCAGGCGGCTATATCGGAATACGCACACAGCCGAGGACTTCTCTCCGAGCTGAACAACATGAAAACGGAGATCGAGGACTTGCAGGTGAAGCTGAAAGTCCTGCGGAAATACCGCAAGCTGAAAG
The DNA here is from genome assembly GCA_045224775.1 of Acutalibacteraceae bacterium. Taxonomy (GTDB): domain Bacteria; phylum Bacillota; class Clostridia; order Oscillospirales; family Acutalibacteraceae; genus UBA1213. Next base: position 3,219 of record JBGVAQ010000489.1, read on the forward strand.
TGTACGGCGAGGAGCTGAAAGCTCTCAGCGGAAGTGCTGCGAAGAAGTACCGCAAGGAACACAGCGCAGAGCTTACCGAGTACGGGCAAATCCGCACTAAGGTATTGGAGCTTTATCCCTCCGGTCATATCCCGACCGTGGAGAGCCTGGA
>JBGVAQ010000490.1:0-1656 GCA_045224775.1 Acutalibacteraceae bacterium
TGCGAAAAACGCATTAAAGAAAGAACTTGAAAAGGAGGGATTTGTTTATGATGGACTATAAAGAAATGTCGGCGATCATAAAGAAAAGGGTACGTGAAGAAAATTATAAGAAAATGTTACGTGCAAGACGTATAAAACAGATATCATTTTCCATGTCAGGACTTTGTGCCGCTACCATAGTAGGATTTGGTGTATGGCATAATAAAGATGTAAAAAACGCTGTTCATTATGAAAATGACAGCAATATTATTGAGTACACAACAACAACTTCAACTACAGATACCGAAAAATCGGTAAATGCAAACGAGGTCACAACTGTAACGGCAAACACATTCACCGATACAAATACAAAAAAATCGGCAAAAATAGCCGAAACTACAACTGTAAAAGCAACCACATCCATAGTGACATCGCCTGAAAAGATATCTGTCACAATGGCAAACACAAAGTCTGCTGATACTTCAATAATTTCCGAAACTAAAACAACAACTAAAATTACTGAAAACAATACAACTGTAGCTGTTACAACTACTGTATCTTCTGAGTATAGTGGATATCGCTTTATAAGCTATAAATCGAGAATAATTCTTGAAAATGAAAACGAACTGCAAGACGATATGTATAAAGCTGAACTTCCCGATACTGCTATTCTCAACGGTAAAACAGTCTCACTGCGTTCGGCTCAGAATTACAATATCAGTCGAAAACTCGATCTTATGCAGAAACTTAATACAGATTTTTTCGGTGATGAAGAATATGACTATGAAGGTACTTACAACGGTGTTATTGATGAAAATGTTATAGACAGGTATTACGGTCTGCATATCTTTAATTATGTTTATCAGGAAAGCAGCAATACAGTATACGCACTTGGAACAACTCTGTATAAGGTATGGCTTGGAGCTGACAAAACAGGATTTGCCGTAAAATTTGACGGAAGCGATAATTATTATCTGTACAGTATGAGCCGTATTGATCCTTATGAAGAGATAAAAACAATGTCGGTGTCTGATCAGAGATTTGTAAGCATTTATTATGGTGTTAATAACCTACCCGAAAAGCTGCATGATGTATGGATAGGCGAGCAAAGATATGTTCTGACGGAACAGGCAAATGAACTGCCTGAACAAGAGTATGCAGAGCATAATGCTTTGTATATAAAAGCATACTGCCGGAGATTGGATACATTTTATGCACAGCCTTATGAGTTCTATAAAATTGAAAATGATAATGGCACTTATTCGTATTATTTCTTGATTTATGAGTACGATAATCAAAGAACACGCTATTATTTGTATGAACCTGTAATTGAAGGCGGTGAAGAATATATTCCATTTGAGATCACCGATGAAAGACCGTGTATTACAATTAATGAAATTGTCACTGCACCCGATGAAGAAACCGTACACTCCTGTTTTGAAACAATTCAATGCGGAAAAAATTATCAGCTTATAAGAAAGGCAAATGCTGATGAAGTAAAGAGTATGTCCGAAATGCATGAAGAAATCCACAGTTATCACGACGATATAAATGTGAGATATTTCTGCGATGCCGAAATATACAACTGGAGCATGGAGGATTATAATGATATGATAATCAGATTTAATGGTAGTGATGAGTATTATTATTACTCACCGGTGAAGAAGAACAGACAGA
>JBGVAQ010000491.1:0-3922 GCA_045224775.1 Acutalibacteraceae bacterium
ACCAAGAAACTCTTCAAAAAGAGAATCTCCCTTATGTGAGCCGTTATTCATACCGAAGCTGAGATTTATTGCAACAGGCATTTTAAACTCCTGCGCCTTATCAATAACATATTTCACGGCTCTCATAAGCTCTGTTGTAAGCGCAAAGGACTCTCTGTCACCGCTGCCGACTTTCACAGCTATTATATAGGCTTGCGGTGCGACACCTGTATTTTCTCCCGATGATGATCTGCCGTTTCCGGCAGCTATTCCTGCAACGGCTGTTCCGTGACCTGCTATATCCCTTGACGGCACAATATCAAACGGTTCAGGCTCGGAAAGTGCCGCATTTATATCGGATTGTGTATATTCTGTACCTTCATTAAAACCTGACGGAGCATTTCCCTGTATCGTCTGATCCCATAGACAGAGTATGCGTGTTGAACCGTCCTCGTTACGAAAATCTATATGTGTATAGTCTATGCCCGAATCTATCACAGCAACTATTACGCCATTTCCCGAAAGTCCCTCTCTGTTCTGAACAGTGCGTATGCATGAAGATGTAAGGTTATAGCCTGTACTTATAAAAAGCTTTTTCGGAAGCTCTATATCCTCTATCTCAGTAAATCCGTAAAGCAGCGGTATGCTGCTCCTTTCGATATTCATAACAGCATAATCCGCCGAAAGCAGTTCAGCCGAACCGCCCACACTTTCTGCAACATCATAAATATTGCCGTTGAACTTGACAATTACCTCCACATTATCACCCCGTTCCTCACCCTAATCTATATGTACGGAGCGATATAATATTCATTAAAAGGCACAAAAAAACAGGTATGGTATCCGAAATACCATACCTGTAATTTCTGATGAAACAGCAGCAGATCAAGCCTGCTCTTCCTTCATTTTTGCGAAACACTCACTGCAATAAACAGGGCGATCCTCACGTGGCTTAAACGGCACTCTTGCTTCCTTTCCGCATGATGCACAAACGCCTGTGAACATTTCACGCTCAGGCTTTACTGCGTTCTTTCTTGCATCACGGCAAGCCTTACATCTCTGCGGCTCATTCTCGAAGCCCTTTGATGCATAAAATTCCTGTTCGCCGGCTGTGAAAACAAATTCAGCGCCGCATTCCTTGCAGATGAGAGTCTTATCCTCGTACATTTGATTTACCTCGCTTTGGTATAATTATAAATTTTCGCCCTCGGACGGAATTGCACCGCCACCTTTGATTTTTTAATTTAAAGTCAACGCTCTCCTGATATAAGCTACATCGGGCATATTTCAGGGTCATTTTCTGACCCTCAGTTTTTTTCTTATTCTCTGCATCGCATTGTCACAGGACTTTCTGCTTATTCCGAGCTTTTGAGATATCTCATCATAGCTTTTGCCTTCGACATAAAGTTCAAGAACTTCAAACTCTTTTTCTGAAAGCTCATTTCTGATATAATCCTGAAAACCTTCAAAAGCTTCACGGATAACAAAAGCCGTTTCGGGTTCTGTTTCGGGTGCAGACGGAACATTCTGTACATCATCAAATGAACAATGCTCATTGTTCAGCTTATTTCTTTCGGACTGAAACGAGCGAACCGCAGATATTATCTTATTTCTTATGCAGACACCTGCATATGTACGGAAAGAAGCTTTACCGTCGGCATTATATGATTCAACCGCATTTAAAAGACCTAAAAGACCTTCCTGAAAAAGATCGTCAGGCTCCATACCGCTTCCATAGAATTCAGAAGCCTTATAGCGTATGATAAAGAAATATCTTGCCGAAAGCTTCTGAAATGCCGCCTGATCTCCCGACCTGTAAAGAGCCGCAAGCTCCTGATCGGTAAGCATGGAAAGCTCTTGATCCATTCTATTTCCGAGCATTTTTCCACCTCACCAACATCCATATTATACATCATACACTATTTTTTACAATAAGTCAATGATTTTTTATTTTAATACTCTTTTTTTACCATTATTGACTAATTCAAGCTTACACCGGCATTTTACAAATATTTCTGCCGCTTATTTCCATATAATTCCTGTGATTTTATTATACCTTATCTGTCATGCGAAGAATGACACATCCTGATATGTAAATAAGACTATTTATCAACTGCTTTATACCGTCTTTTTTCACGTTATTTGTATTAAATACACAAAACTCCATCTCTCGTTTGTTTATATCCACAAATAAACAAAAAATTCTGTACAATTATTGTATATTTATGTGAAATAATATATAATTGAACTGTATGTGAATAACAAGTAACGGAGGGACGCAAATGGTAAAGAAAGTAAAAAGCATGGGTATATACGGAATGAATGCATTTGCAGTCGATGTTGAAACCGATATTTCCAGAGGTATGCCGACATTCGATATCGTAGGTATGCCTGATACATCTATAAAGGAATCAAGAGGACGTGTTCGCTCGGCTATAATAAACTGCGGATTTGAATTTCCTTTGCGACACATTGTTGTAAATCTTGCGCCCGCCGATGTTAAAAAAGCAGGCTCTGTATATGACCTCCCTATACTCGTTTCAATAGTTAATGCATCACGTGCATTAAAATGTGACATAACCGACTCGGCTTTTATCGGTGAACTTTCTTTAAGCGGTGATGTGCGCCCTGTAAACGGCGTTCTGCCTATGGCGATAAAAGCCAGGGAATGCGGCATAAAGAAATTTTTCGTACCTGCCGAAAATGCATCGGAAGGCGCTGTTTTTGAAGGCATTGAAATATATCCTGTAAGCCATGTTACTGAACTTATAATGCATCTCCGCAATACAAAACCTATACAGCCTATGATCCATCACAAACCTTCTGCCGAAGCACTTATATATAATTTTGATATATCCGATGTCAAAGGACAATATACAGCCAAAAGAGCTCTTGAAATAGCCGCCTGCGGCGGTCACAATATGCTTATGATAGGCAGTCCCGGAACAGGTAAAAGTATGCTTGCAAAACGTCTGCCTACAATTCTTCCCGATATGACTTTCAATGAAATGATAGAAACAACAAAAATACACTCCATTGCCGGCATACTCCCTGCCGATACTCCTCTTGTCACTCACCGCCCTTTCCGTGCGCCTCATCATACAGTTTCATCTGTCGGGCTTTCCGGCGGCGGAACTATCCCTCATCCGGGCGAAATATCCATAGCACATAACGGCGTACTCTTTCTTGACGAGCTTCCCGAATTCAACAAAAACGCTATGGAGATACTTCGTCAGCCTTTGGAGGACGGTTCCGTAACGATATCAAGAGCCAATGCAACTCTTACATATCCATGCTCAATAATGCTCATAGCCGCCATGAACCCCTGTCCCTGCGGATATTTCGGGCATCCTACAATAGAATGCACATGCAGTACTCAGGCTGTTTCAAAATACCTCTCCCGTATTTCAGGGCCTCTCCTTGACAGACTTGATCTTCATATTGAAGTACCACCTGTCGATTTTGAATCACTCTCCTCAGCAGAAACCTCTGAAAGCTCGGCTGAAATAAAAAAACGTGTTGACCGTGTACGTGCAATACAAAACGAAAGATACAAAGACACCTCCATAACCTGCAACGCAAGAATTACCCCTTCTGCAACAAACAAATTCTGTCCGATGGATGATAATGCAAAGGGCATTATGCAGCGGTCTTTTGACTCCCTCGGTCTTTCCGCAAGAGCTTATGACAAAATACTAAAGGTATCAAGAACTATAGCCGATATGGATTCATCAGAAGTAATAAAATCAAATCACCTCCTTGAAGCCATAAGATACCGCAGCCTTGACAGAAAATACTGGAAACGGTAAACATCTACTCTCCGGTATATTTATAAAACAAAAATCATATTTTATATACAGGGTTTTTGAATGAATAAATAATTTATGAACAAAGTTTATAAAGCCTCCATCATTGAGGGAGGTGGCACGAAGTGCCGGAGGGA
>JBGVAQ010000492.1:0-12963 GCA_045224775.1 Acutalibacteraceae bacterium
TTGATAAAATATTGAATTTTACTGTACTTAAGATGGTTTCGATTTACGGAGGAATGTGCCAAAGAAAACAGTTCAGAGACAGCCGGAAAATTGACAAGCTTAGTGAAAAACTTCTTTTGAATCATGTAAAGAAAAACAGAAATACGGAATACGGCAAGAAATACGGCTTTGCTGATATCCATACAATAAAGGATTATCAGGATAAAGTTCCTATGACAACATATGAGGACTACAGGGAATACAGTGATCGTATAGCCGAAAAAGGCGAACAGAATTTGCTGACTGCCGATAAGGTCGTATTTTTTGCCAAGACATCAGGCACATCCGGCGAGATGAAACGAATACCGGTTATAAAGAAAGCGACTAAGACCTGTCGGCAAACATTTTCCATTTTTATGCACATCATGGATAAAGAGATCAAAAAACGTGGTATCAGGTGCGGAAAAGGACTGAATACTGCTGAAGTAGAAATAAATTATACAAAAAGCGGTATTTCGGAAGGTTTTATATCTGCATACGGTATGAAAAGCGCAGCATTTGCAGTACCGCTCGTTGGATGTTTGCCTAAAGAATTGATAGGCTATGGCGAGGGAGTGGATATGAAGTACCTTAAAGCTTTATATGCACTCAAAGATCGTGATCTTGTATATATGGCTGCCGTGTTCATGTCGAATATCACAGATCTTATGACATATATTTTTGAAAACAAGGATATGCTCATAAATGATATAGAAAACGGCAGTATAAATGATTCTGTCGAAATGCCGGATGATCTGAAAGCAAAGCTCAATAAAAAACTCCGTCCCGATACCAAAAGAGCTGATGAGCTGAGAAAGGTATTAAACGAGCATCCGTACAGCGGCATAATGACTGCGATGTGGAAAAAACTTAGCGTTATGATAGGCATAGGTACAGGAGAATTTGAAGGCTTTGCAAAAAAGCTGCGTGATTACTGCGGCAATGTGGCATTCTACTATGAAACATATTCTTCAAGTGAAGCGTTGATCGCAAATGCACAGGCTGCCGAATGCGAAGACTATTTAATGCTTACTGACAGCGCATTTTTTGAATTTATCCCTGTAGACGAAGAAGCCGAAAGACCGCTTATGCGTCACGAACTTGAAGTTGGAAAGCTTTATGAATTGGTCATAACAAATCTTTCCGGTCTTTACAGATACAGGATAAAGGATGTTATAAAAGTAACGGGTTTTGAAGGAAAAAATCCTTTGATACGTTTTGCCTACCGTAAAAATCAGGTCATAAACATAACGGGAGTAAAGCTGACAGCGGAGCATATAACAAATGCTATGAGAGCCTTTGAACAGGCAACAAATGTACATATATCAGATTATACCCTTTATCCTGATACAACCCACTCTCCATGGAGGCTGATGCTTTTCATTGAAGCAGATGAGGAGCTCTCACAGGAACAGAAAACACGCTTTGCGGCTATATTTGATGAAAAGCTTTCCGAGATGAATCATGAACACGGACGTATGCTTAATATAGGTGAAACATCCCCGTCTTTGATATGTCAGGTCAAGAAAAATACATTCCGTGAGTACAGGGAATACAGGGTTAAACAGGGTGCGTCCCAGAATCAGATAAAGACATCACGAGTTATAAACAGTCCTGATGTTCTTAAACTGTTTATGGATCACACAAAAACAGGCTGATATCCGGAGGATTGAGGAAAATGAAAAGAAATAAACAGGAAATATTAAAGGCAAGAAAAGAAACTTTGTCTACATTCAAAAGAGTAGATGAAAATATATGGACGATAGTTTATCAGGGTTCATATGGGCTTGATGAACTTCTTGATAAAGGCTATTCCGGTCTTTTCAAACTTGTTCGATTTGCACAGAATTTTTTTCATTCAAAGCAGGTATTCATAAATCCGTTTGTAAGGGGCGGCTGTTCAAGCTTCAATACAAGGACACCAGAAAATGATGTTATTTTTGGCAGGAACTTTGACTACAAGGATTCTCTTTGCATTGTTATATGGACATTCCCCGAAAACGGCTACAGAAGTATGACTGTAACGACAGGTTCGTTTATGGCATACGGAAAGAAGTGGCAGCGGCCTGAAAAGAAGAAAAATCATATCCGTGCAATGGTAGCACCGTACTGCTGTATGGACGGTGTAAATGAAAAAGGTCTTGCGGCGGCTATACTTGAAATAAAGGCGAAGTCCACAAAACAGAAAACCGGCAAAAAGCCGATAATTACCCCTATAGCTATAAGAGCAATACTTGATAAATGCAAAAATGTAGATGAGGCTCTTGAACTCCTTAAACAATATGATATGCGTGATCCGCTGGCTGTAAACTATCACTACCATTTTGCAGATGCAGACGGCAACAGCGCTATTGTAGAATATGTTGACAATAAAATGCACATTATAAGGCAGGCGTACAAGGGCGAAAATCAGAAGCTTACAAATTACTTCCTTACCGAAGGCGGCGACAACCGCAGGGAAATGGGACGTGACAGATATAAAAGGATAGAGGATAAGCTTTGTGAGTGCAATCACTGTATGTCGGAAGAAGATGCTATGGATCTTCTCGGAAACTGCACTCTTAATTACCGTCATAAATATCTGAGACATATGGTAATAACTGTATGGAGCAGTGTATATAACCTTGAAAAGAAAACTATGAAGATGTGTGCGGGCATGAATTATGATACAATGTATGAGTTTTCGCTTGATGACCCGGGAAAAGTGAAAAAGATAAAATAGGAGGCGATCTCTTGGGAGCTGAAAAAAATATAATTTTGGAAGCTCAGCATCTCTGGAAATCTTACGGAAAGGGAGAAGCCAAGATAGATGCACTTGCCGATGTTTCTCTTGAAATATATGAAGGTGAGCTTCTTACAATACTCGGCAGTTCGGGCAGCGGAAAAAGTACGCTGCTTAATTCTCTCGGCGGCATGGATAAGCCCGACAGGGGAACTATAATCGTTGACAGTCAGGATCTTTGCAAAATGAATGACAGGGCGCTTACAAATTACAGAAAAAAAAATATAGGCTTTGTTTTCCAGTCGTTCAATCTTATATCCGAGCTTACCGCAAGGGAAAATGTTGCACTGACTGCAAGTAATCCGAAAATGGTTGAACAGGTATTTGAAATGGTCGGTCTGAGTCATAAAATGCAGAACTATCCCTCACAGCTTTCAGGCGGTCAGCAGCAGAGAGTATCTATCGCAAGGGCGCTTGCAAAAGATCCGAAGATACTTCTTTGTGACGAGCCTACGGGTGCACTTGACTATGAAACGGGAAAACAGATACTTGTAGAGCTTGAAAGGCTTGTAAGACAGCACGGAAAAACTGTAGTTGTCGTTACTCATACACAGGAGATAGGAAAAATGTCTGACCGTATAATCAAGATGAGAAACGGCAAGATAACAAAGGTCGTTGTCAATGATGAGCCTGTTTCTGCCGCAAGTGTAGAGTGGTAAGCCTATGAGAAGAATGATATTACCCATTTTTAAAAAATACAAAAAGCTGCTTATCTCAATAATGATTGTATCGGCTATGGGCTGTGGAATTATGACAGGTCTTTCGGCGGCGTATGTTTCGCTTGATACCTCTTTGTATCACTATCTTGATGAATACTGCTACCCTGAGGCTTTTATCACGACTGAGGTAACAAACCGTGATATGATAGATAAACTTCAGGCATCAGACTCCGTTAAGGAAGTAAATGCACGATTGTGCGGAGATACATATCTGAAAAGCAGCAGGGGACGTTATTTATCTGTAAGAATATTTTCATACAATGCCGATGACGGTCAGAAGTTTCACTTCTGGGAAAGAAAAGACAGCAACGGCAAGGATTCTGTTTATCTTGAGTACAACTTTGCACATGATAACCATATAAATGCAGGCGATACAGTCAAGATAAATACCGATCAGGGCTACAGGAAATATTTTGTATCAGGTATTGTGACGTGTCCTGAAACTATTTCGGTACAGCCTACAGATGATTCATGGGGCGTTAATACCGATTTCGGTTATGCGTATGCATCAGTAGATCTTCTTACTGCCGAATATCAGAAAAGGCATGATGAAGCCAAGGAACAGCTTGACGAAAAAAAGGGCGAGCTTGATACGGAGTGGGGAAAGGCTGAGAAGGAGCTTAACGATGCCGAAGCCAGGCTCAATGATGCAAAACAGCAGCTTGATGACAACAAAAAGCTTTTCAGTGATTCAACCATTGAAGCTGAAGAAAAGCTTGAACAGCTCATGCAGGCAGAGCTTGAACTTGAAGCTACAAAAAGTGATATTTTAAGCAAGAGAGACCAGCTTGCTGAAGCTAAAAAGACAATAGAACAGACTATAGATAAGCTTGTCGATAATGAATCAACACTTATGCAGGCATCTGACGGTATCAAACAGATAGATGAGGCTCTTAAACTTCTTGACAATATAAGCTCATTGATTGAAAATCCCAAGACAGCCATGTTTATGAACCTGCTTTCAAATTATCCTGATGTGAAGATAGAATCTATTGTAAATGCAGTGCAGATATTCAAGGATTTTTCGTCATTGATAAGTGCCTATGGTTTTGAATATAAGATGAGTGATAAGGCGGCGGATTTTGCCGACAAGCTTATCAATTACATGGATCAGGTTGTTTCTGACTATATGTATATCACAAGCGGAAAATTTGATGATTTGTCAGCTATTTCCGAAAGTGATAAAAACATGCTTATAACTGTTATGAAAAGATATCATGTTTATAGCAGATTAATAAGCCTTGAGGAAAATTATGAGAATACAAAGCATGTTCTTTCATATATGGTCAGAACGATAGAAGATAATAACCTTTATACTGTAGTTTTATACATTCCTGTGATAAGCAGCGGCGGAAAGCTCGAAGATATTGTATCTGATGTATCCGATATGCTCGGATTTATTGATACGCTTTCCGAATATACAGGAAAATCCGTTTCTACAGCCGGCGATCTTGTTACACTGTATTCTCAGGCAGGCGGAGAGATAAAAACTAAAAGAACAGAGCTTACCGAGCAGCGTATAAAGATAATAAGTACACTTGCCGGCTACGGTCTTACGGAAGAGGATATTTCTGATGTACCGTCATTTATAAACAGCAAACTCAAAGAAGCTAATGACGGTCTTGAACAGATAAGCAGCGGTCTGAAACAGATAGATGAGGGACTGCCGAAAATTGACGAAGGTCTGCAAAAGATAGCTGACGGACGTGAGCAGATACTTTCCGGTATTGAGGATGCAGAAAAAAAGCTTACTGATGCGGAAAAACAGATATCCGAAAATGAGGAAAAATTCATTGACGAGAGAACAAAGGCTCTGACTGAATTTTCAAATCTTAAAGAAGAGCTTGAAAAGGCGTACAGCAAGCTTGAAGAAGGCGAAGGCTATGACAAGCTTTGCAACCAGTTCCTTATATACTTCAAGGACGGAACAGATACGGGAGCAGAACTTGAAAAGCTTAAAGATATTTTCGGCGAAGAAAATATAAAAGTCAAAAGCAGCTATAACTATGAAAATTCGGCTGTAAAAAAGAGGATAGACGACAACCTTAAAGCAATAGAAACTATGTCTATACTTATGCCGGCAATTTTCTTTGGAATAATACTTATAGTTGTGTTCCTGTTCATGTCGCTGATTATAAAACAAAGCAGACGTGAAATAGGTATACTGAGAGCGCTGGGCTTTTCAAAGACAAGTATAAAACTGTTGTTCTGCGGTGTTAATCTGGTTGTATCGCTGTTCTCTATCGTACTTGGTACTTTTATGGGCTACTGTCTTATGAAATATGTCGGTACTTACTATTCGGCATTCTTCCCGCTGCCGAAATTCACGTTCCGCTTTAATATGTGGATGTTCGGACTTTCGGCAATACTGACTATAATCGTCGGTCAGATATCAACGCTTATCAGTACGGGAACTATTTCAAGAATAATGCCTTCCGAGGCTATGTCAAGACCTGCGCCGGAAGCTGTATCAATACCAAAATTTGTACAGAAGCTGACGGAAAATGCCTCACCTGTGACAAAATTCAGCGTTGCAATACTTTTCAGAAACAAAATGAGATTTGTTTTCTCGGTTATATGTATTGCATCATCGGTTATGATGATATTCTCATCACTTGCTTTCATTACATCAAAGAATTATCTTCTCCATCAGCTTTATGATGAAAGGATAAAATATGACTGTCAGATATTCTTTGACAAAGCTCCCGATGATGAACTCATAAAGGAACTGAGCAGACAGAAATTCGTCAAAGATGTACAGAAGCTGTTGTATTATCAGGCTGATATAGAATTCGGAGGCAAAAGTGAAAAGGGTGTTATCAACGCTATTGATAAGGATACAGAGCTTGTCGGTGTTTACGACAGGAAAAATAAAAAGCTGAATATACCTGAAAGCGGTATCATACTTGAAAAGCATCTTGCTCAGGCTATCGGCGCAAACAAAGGTGATATTGTCAGGATAAAAGGCCATGATGTCAAGGTCGAGGATATATCCGACCAGTCTGTCAGTCGTTTCCAGTATATGTCATACAAGGCGGCGGAACAGTTAGGCAATGTAACTATCGGTTCACTGATATGCAATATTGACAGGACAGAAGAACAGAAGCTGCTTGAATTCCTTACAGGCAAAGCATCCGAAAAGTTTGCATCAGTCGGGAAAACAGCCGTTGAAGGACAGAATGTTGATGAAAATACGGATGACAAGGAATCATCGGGTGCAAACTATCTTTACACCGTATTTACAAGGCTTGCCTTTGAGGGAAATGAAAAGATATTCAAAACCTATGACCTTGCAGCAGGTATAATAATAGGCTTTGCTATAATCATAGGACTTGTTATAGTAATAAATATTGCACAAACGAATCTTCTTGAAAAGAAGAGAGAGCTTTGTGTTATGAGGACACTGGGCTTCCAGCATAATGAAATATCTAAAAAATGGTTTGTACAGTCATTTTTGCAGTTCATATTCTCATGTATAATAGGTCTGCCGATAGGTATAGTTATAGCAAATTACGGACTCCAACAGCTCAGTACAAGCTCAAGAGAATATGTCTTTGCAAACAGTATAGCAGAATACATATTTACAATACTTTTGGTTCTTTTGTATGTCATTGTAAGCCATATTATCGCAATGAACTCAATGAAAAAATGGGATCTTGTCGAAAATGTCAAGGATAAGGAATGATAATATCGTTGACTTTTTACGGGGTGTTGGGTATAATACTCTTATCAAAATTTATAATTAATCGGAGGTTGCTATGCAGGGAAATGTAAGACCTGAAACAATGGAAAGAATAACTACTGCTGCTCTGGCAGAAGCTTTCATTGATGAACAGGTAAAGGAATTGAGAGAACAGATAGGGGATAAAAAGGTACTTCTTGCACTTTCAGGCGGTGTTGACAGCTCAGTTGTTGCCGCTCTTCTCATAAAGGCTGTCGGAAAACAGCTTGTTTGTGTTCATGTAAATCATGGACTTCTCAGAAAGGGCGAACCCGAACAGGTAATTGAAGTATTCAAGAATCAGATGAACGCTAACCTCGTATATGTTGATGCGGTTGACCGTTTTCTTGATAAGTTAGCAGGCGTTGCCGAGCCTGAAAAGAAAAGAAAGATAATCGGTGCTGAATTTATCCGTGTATTCGAGGAAGAAGCACGCAAGCTTGACGGTATAGAGTTTCTTGCTCAGGGTACTATATATCCCGATATACTTGAAAGCGACGGTGTTAAGGCTCACCATAATGTAGGCGGTCTGCCTAAGGATCTTCAGTTTGAACTTGTTGAGCCGCTCAAACTCTTGTTCAAGGATGAAGTAAGAACTGTCGGAAAAGCTCTCGGTCTGCCGGATAATATGGTATATCGTCAGCCGTTCCCCGGTCCCGGTCTTGGTGTCCGTTGTCTTGGTGCTATTACCCGTGACAGACTTGAAGCTGTTCGTGAGTCTGATGCTATACTCCGTGAGGAATTTGCAAAGAACGGTCTTGAAGGCAAGGTATGGCAGTATTTTACAGCCGTTCCGGATTTCAGGTCTGTCGGCGTTAAGGACGGCAAGCGTACATTTGCTTATCCTGTTATCATAAGAGCCGTAAATACCAAGGATGCCATGACTGCAACTGTTGAGGATGTTCCTTTTGCACTCCTCCAGCATATAACGGCACGTATAACCTCTGAGGTTGAAAATGTCAACCGTGTACTTTATGACCTTACTCCGAAGCCGAGCGCTACTATAGAATGGGAATAATTTTCTGTTACATATTATCAGTTGAATAAAAATACCTTGCATTGTGAGTTTTTTAACTCACTCTGCAAGGTATTTTTCATATCAGGAAAATGCATCAGTTGGAATAAAATGTATATGTCATCTTTCCGCCCTGTTTTGATTTGTACATGGCTTCATCGGCTTTTTCAAAGAAATTTGTTTTGCTGCCGACATCTGAACCGTGAACAATACCTACGCTTGTTGATATAGGCGGCACTCCGTCTGTGGTATCCTGAAGCTGCTGGTTTATATGCTTTATCTTGTTGGCTATAAGCTCTTTCTGCATATTAGTAGAATGAACCATGAAAACTACAAATTCATCGCCGCCGATACGGCATATATAGTCATCGTTACGGAAGTTGTTTTTCAAAGTTCCTACAAGCTTTTTTAATACACGGTCGCCGGTTTCATGGCCATATGTATCGTTTATACTCTTGAAGTTATCAAGATCGAAAAGCAGCATATGCGTGTTGTTCATATCAAGGCTCGAAAGAAGAAGTTCATAGCCCGAACGGTTATACGCACCTGTAAGTTCATCGTGAGATGCCTTGAAGTTAAGTCTTTCAAGACTTGTCTTGTATATTGCATACATTTTATTATAAGTTGTTGCAAGATAACGGAATTCATTAGCGCCGATTTCGGGGATAGGATCATCTTTTTTGATTTTTTCGACTGCCTTCAGAACGGGTTTTATTCCGAGATTTGATGTAAGAGCTGCCATGAACATAATCATAACTGTCTGTATTACGCTCATTACACAAACTACTATAAGCTGGCGGTGAAGATGATGGAGTGCGGTGTTTTCTTCTCTGGAAGTGAAAGCTTCCAGTTCATTAAGGCTTTTCTGCATATTGGAGCGGATTATTTCCTTTTGAGTGTAGTATTCATCATTGAGTACCATAGTTGTTGCTTTCCGCATTTTCTCATCGGAAGACAGCTTTTTATCCTCACTGCTGAGTTCAACAGTTTTAAGGACATCAGGATAGTCTGTAATACCCTTTGCCTCAATAACAAGGCGCATAACATAATATTCCTGATTCATAAGCTCGACGGAAGCATTCATTGCTTTCTGAAGCTGATTGAGTGCATCTCTGGTTTTGAAGTCAGCTGACATTTTTTCTATTGCTTCTTCACGGCGGTGAGTTTCAAATGCTTCTTTGAAGTATTCTGTCATAAAACGTTTGTCACCGTCTATAGTGAATCGCTGTACATTTTCCGTAAGGTAATCTGAAGCATCCATCAGTTCGTGTGCGGCTTTTTCCATATTTGTATGTTCCTGAGCAGTATCAGAAAGGCTGAAAAATGTTGTTGTAAGCATATATACAGAGATCATTGTAAACACGAAAACGATCACTGTTATTATTATCAGCCATAAATATAATATACGGAGCGATATGCCGTGTTTTGAGTTTGCTTTTAACACCATGCTGAAAACCTCCATTTGAATAATTCATTGTTATGATAATGTGTGAATTATTCAGAAATATATTTATTTGAATATTCTACCATTTTTATTTAAAATAATCAATTATCTAAGTGAAATATTGTTTAATAAAGTTACTGAAAAAGAAAAGTTTTATATTTTGCATAAAAATGTCAGTATCGGACAATTATTTGTGACTTTTTGATTCACGAATAAAAGTAAAAATTCGTTAAGCAGATTACAGTTTATAAAATAAAAAACGGCAGAACACCGAAAATGATGTTCTGCCGTTCTGAGTTATGTCTGAAAGTACAGTTATCAGCCATACTCACTCAAAGTTAAAATATTAGGATTTATTTTTGCATTAGTATAAACTACCCAATCATGCGTGTATGTGTTTGTTATTGTTTCATACGATGAAGGAGTATCAGTTGATGGTTTAAGCAATTCTACAGATAAAACGAATCTGTAATTTGCAAATTCTTTAAATCCTTCACCTGTGATAACTGTAAAATCAATATCAGCTGTTATTCGTTGATCTTCCTGTCGTGTAAATTCTGATTGTTTAATATCAGCCGTGTAAGTAAGCTCATTAGATCTGGATTTAATCATTTTTGCACCGTTGGCAAATTCTGATGTCACACCGGAATTGACCTTGATAAATACAGAATTATTTGCAGTGAGATCAATATAATCCGCAATATCACTTACCTCTGAATATATGACTTCATTACCGTTATCAGTCTTTTTATACAGCTTGAGTTTATACTGTATCTTTTCAGCACTCATAAAGTCTGATCTTTTGATTTTTGTTGCACTGTATGTTGCTGTTGTTTCAATCGGAAGACGGGTACGGGTAGTGTCGATAAAGTTTTTGGGATTGATTCCCTGCTGGCTGTAATTAAAGCTTGATATTCCAACTTTATCATATTCGTCAAGTATTTCAGACTTCATATTATATACAAGAAAAGCCTCATCCGACTCTTTAATATAATAATATGTGTTATTTGGTGTTGTCGGAGCAGCTGTCATATTGGTGAAACGAATTTTATCAGGATTATATGAAAGGTTCGATACAGCAGAAACATTCACACCGATCTGACTTTCTGTTCCGTCCTGTACCGGGAATTCAGCCTGATATTGCCAGTCATCCTCAAAATTGATATGTGTTGATGCAGTAATTAGTGCTGTATCATTTTTGCTCAGATACTTCTTTATATCATAATGCTGAAGCTGAATATATGATCCTGTAACTTCAGTTTGAGTGATATTTGAATAAGTATCATTGAGATTATTTCCATACAGTTCAAAATTTGTAGAAACATCAGGAATACCACGAATTTCACTGCGAATTCCATCAAAGTCCTTTGCAGTAAGGTTAATTATAAAAGAATGATAAAGATGAATATTTTCATTTGTGAGATGGCTCAGAATATAATCCTTATCACTGTCACTTCCGCTAAGTTCTATCATAGATGTTAATGTTACATCAAGACGATGATTAGCGGATGTAATCTCATTTGAAGTGGTTTCGTTATTTTTAACACCTATTGTAACGGTCTGAGAATACAGGCTTCCCATTATGATATTGGTTACATTTCCTTCATCAGCGTTAGAGCGTCTGAATGTAGGCTTGTTGTCACCGCCTGAGGTTGTTGCGGGTGTACGGATTGAGTAATTATACACACTGTCGCCTTTGGCACGAACAGCCAGATAATAATTTTCATCAAGAGTTTTTGAAGGAACCGGCTCATCATTTTCGATAAAGGAAACATTTATTTTGTAAGTTCCCTGAGTACCTGTCTCGGCAAGTTTGTACATTGTTCTATTTGAATCAATAACATCCGCCTCAGCGGCATTTGTTGTAATAACATAGATATTTTCAGAAGTATTTTCTGATACACTTGCTGTTATAGTAAAGCCTTGTGCAAGCAGCATATCGTTAAGCGTTGCAGGTGTGAAATCTGTTCCATTGTTTAAACTTGTCTTGAATTTTGCAAAGCTGATCGTGTCTGTTTCGCCTTCTGTATCATTCTGAGGACGGTGATCTGCAAGTGTTGAATAATAATACTTATCAGAATTATTCAGATCACAAAGTACAAGCTGTGTACCTGAATCAAGTTTTGCTTCAACTGTATTGGTCTGATACTTAAACAGAATTTGTTTTGTACCATTCCAGTTCAGACCGGCACCGCTTTCAAGAATACTGTTTATTTCCGTCTGACCATAAGAAAAATGCAGGTAAGCTGTGTACCATGATTCAAGACTTTCCGCAAGAGTGTTGGCATAATTTGCAAAGTTTGAAGCTTTGTTATCGGTTCCCGACTGAGAAGCAGATTTGAATTCAAACAAGAGCATTTTTTTCGTCAGTACAGGGATATAAAGATGATAAACAACTTCCTTCAGTGCAGTATTCGGGTTATAGAACTGTACATCCATCAGCGAGAACTGGTAATCACTCTGGTTCGAGTCAGCATGAGTATTTTTCATGTAGTATCGGTATGAACCATAATTAAGTCCGGCAGTTTTTCCGGATGCATTAATTACATATTTGGTTCCGTTGTAGGTACAAGGATAGACATTGATAGTATACTTTCCGGACCATGTTGGATTTTCCATAAACTCATAACTTGAATTTGTTGCCATCTGGATATATTTATTTATCAATTCGGTAGAATAATCTCTGTATTCCGAGTTGATGACAAGAACAGTGAAATCGTCCACGTTATCCGGCAGACTGCCCATTTCTGTTTTATAGGTTGAGATTTTGTTTGGCTGACCTTCAAACGATGCAGAACGCAGAGCATTCTGAATATATGTCTTTACCTCAGCAGTGGCTGTTTTATAATTGCTGTCAGGTTCATTTACAATAGCATCTATTACAGGAGTCGGTGTTGTTACAGAATTATTATTTTCGTCTGTTGTAACCTTACCGTACAGTGCGGCACCATCACCGGTAATAATAGTGTCTGTTCCCATATTAACGACAGGACTTACATTGACATTCGGGAAATAATCTTTCAGTCCGCCTTCGCCGACATTGCTGTAACCTGGCTCCAAAGTACTTAATGTTGACATTTCAGTACCTTTATTATTGCCTGATGCCACATCGTTGTAATCTGCATAGATGATAAATGAATCTGAAGCATTATGGTTGTTGAAATCATCAGGTGCCGGACAGTTTTCAACATGGATAGCAGTGATATTTATATTCTTGCTGTTTCCGTTGCCTACAACATTTCCGCATTTCATACCGGATACGGG